>ONIK01000005.1 GCA_900317865.1 uncultured Methanobrevibacter sp.
TAAAAAGCATGGCAATTATTAATAAAAATATTTTCTTTTTTATTGGTTCACCATTTACTATATTTTAAAAACTATACGAAACTTTTTAACTTTTTAACATTACGCTTCCTTCAATAAGTTTACTCTTTTTCTTAATCTCATTTAATGACCGGAATACTTGATCAAAAGTCTGATTTTTAAAATCAGTATAGTTCATCGAAACAATGGAAATAGTCATGACACTAAACCTTTCAACTTCACCTGACCTGCTAATCGTTTCAATATATCCTCGTTCTAAATCCTCTTCACCATAAAACTCACGGATTTTTTCATCAAATTTAGCTATTATATCATTACAAATTACATCAGCAGATTTATAATCCTTTAAAATCAGTATAAAGTCATCTCCACCAACATGACCTATAAAATCCTCAAATGAACCATATTCTATAATTGATTGATTAATTATATCGGCTAAAATATATAATACTTGACTTGCCTTATATAATCCAAAATATTCTCCAAATTCTTTAAATTTGTCTAAATCTAAAAATACGAATGCAAATTTGGTATTTTGAGAAATTTCATATAATAATTTTGAACTTATAATTTTATTACCTGGAAGGCCAGAAATATCATGGATATTCCTGTTATATTCTAAAACTTCAATGAAAAATTCCAAAAGTGATTTAAAATCATCCATATTTAATGGTTTGAGCATAGAATTGAAGAAAAGTGATCCTAATTTCGGAGGGTTTCTAACAAAATCTTCATCATCAGATATCACCATTATTGGAAGAGCCAAGAAAAATAAATTATTCTGAATGAAATCAATCAATTCATTTAAATCTGTTTTTAAACCTTCCATATTTATTAAAATCATATATGTATCTCTTTTCAAAAATTGTTTTAAAGACACAGTATCAGAATTTACACATTTAATAATTATTTCCAAATCATCATGAAAGGCATCGCTTAACTCTTCAAAAAAATCACCGACATCATCAATGACAACAACATTTTTATGAAACATTATACTCCCCCCATATCAGCATTATACAATAATATAGAGCCCATTGTTTGTTTAGCCTCTTTTTTATAAATCATCATATCTTTATATATTTCATCAGTAGTTGAATAATCCTTTAATTCATTACTAATAGAAATAATGGATAATGTTATGAATGGGAATTTTTCTAATTGACCATTCCTATTTAACACTTCAATATAGCCTCTTTGCACATCAATTTCATCATAGAATCTTTGTATATTTTTATCAAATTCCTCAACTATCTTATTCCCAATAAGTTTATAATTATCATGGCTATTGAATATGATAACAAAATCATCTCCACCAACATGACCTGCAAAATCTTCAGGCAAACCATACTTTTCAATTAAGTTAGTGATTAAACTTGATAAATATTTAACAACTTGACGTGCTCGAAAGATTCCGAAATAATCAGTAAATGCTTTAAATTTATCAATATCAATATACATCATCACAAAATCTTTCTTATTCTTGAGTTTATTTTCTATTACTTCATTTATAACCATATTTCCTGGAAGATGAGAAACATCATTAAGAGATTTACAGAATTTCATACATTTTATGAAATTGACTAATTGATTATATACTGTTTCAAAAGACTGGGATTTATCATAAAAAGTAACATGAGGGATTATTTTTCTATTAAAAATAGAAGTATCATAAGACAATACAACAATAAGTGGTAATGAGGATATCCATAAAAACATTAAATGCAAATAGCCATACAATTCATCCTCTATTTTTTTCTAAAATCCTAATTGTATACCTTGTAAACAAAAAGTTTAAAATACTTGAAAATCCTCTCCCTACAATAAAACCTAACCAAATACCAATTACACCACAGTTAAAGTTAAATGCAAATACGTAAGTAGCTGGAATTGTACATATAACCTCAGTAAATGTTGTACAGAACAGACTTTGCAAACCCTTTCCCAATCCCTGATACAGATAAGTGGAAGGTAAACCAACACCTAAAAAAGGAATACATAATGCAGTGTACTTGATAAATGTTGAAATTCCCTGAAGTAAGGCCGGATCATCATTAGTTAATAAAAATACATAAGATATTTGGTCTGAAAAGACAATGAATAATATAGCTATGATTGTACCAATAATAACTGAGTATAAGCAAGAATAATTATGTGATTTTTTTACATAATCAATGTTATGAGCACCGTAATGAGTTGCAACAATTGCAACAAGAGCCGAACATATAGATGTTATAGGCATTAATCCCAAAAGGTATATGCGATTGCCTGATGAATAGATACTGACGCCCAAATCTCCACCAACAATATTTAGGAAATAATAAAATACGAATGCCGCAAAGGACAGCATAAATAAAACCATTGATGAAGGAATTCCTGTACTTAAAATATCCTTTGTAATGGGCCAGTTAATTTTTAATTTAAAAATAATGCTAGTATCTATCTTAATATAAGTATTCTTTTTAATAAAAATCCAATAAATGATTATAATTGAACTGATAAATGAAGTTACTATTGTTGATACAGCCGCACCAGCTACCCCCATATTTAATATGTAAATAAATACTGGATCTAAAGTTGCGTTTAATATAACTCCTAATGTCATAGCATACATTGACCTTTTAGTATCTCCTTCAGCACGAAGAATTCCTGAAAGACCCATACTAAATACAAATGTTATTAAACCCACAATTAAAGGAATTGCATAATCAATAGCTTCTTTATAGACCTCAGGTGAAGCAGTGAACAGATTTAAAAAAGGAATTAATAGTAATGCCAACGAAACTGATAAGATAACAGAACCTAAGAAAAAGACAATAATCGATTGTTCACCAGCAATATTGGCTTTTTGGTCACTTTCCTCACGAAAACGAGCAATAGCACTTGTAGAACCATTGGAAAGTCCTGAAGCAAGACCATTAATTAACATCCATAATGGAGTGAACAAACCAACACCAGCAATAGATATTGTACCTAATCCTGCAACCCATATCCCGTCAATTATGTTATAAAGGGACGTGGTAATCATAGTAATCATAATTGGAATTGCCAGTCTCATTAATGAATGTTTGGGGTTGCTTCTCAATAGTTCAATATTATCATTAGACATAGAACACCTCATTATCCAAATACACCTGCATTGAACTCATCATCTTTATAGAAGTTAAAGATTCTTACTTCAAGGACTGTATACTCTAATGAGTATAGGATTACCATGCTATCCCCTTCGTCCCAAAGGTTCATCCAGATATAATTAATTACTTTTAAAATTTGATTACGGATAAAAAAGTTTAATTTAATTTTGTAATTGCCATTTATTATTTTTGTTACCATATTATTTAAATTCATCAGAAAGCATTTGAAAATCAATGCCTACATTTGTGCTGGTCTTTAGTCAGATACAATTAAAGATGGTTCAATCTTTACCCCAGAAATATAAGGTTGCATAATACAAATACAACTTCAATATTTGTTTCCTATTTGCAATATGATAGTATCTAGTATTTTAGAGGCATATTCCCCCATATCATTATACCAAACAAGGCTTACAATTGTTCAGCAAATGTAAAGCAACATAACCTTTTTTCTAGCTCGTAAATAATGGAATACTCTTATTTACTTATGCATTCAATCATGCACCTCCCAATTAATTACTCAATTAAGAGTTTCATGGGAGAAAATCCCAATGCAATATGAATTTAAACTAAACATTTCACTGCCACTTAAAATTGGAGAATAAATACCCTAGGCTCGTCGCACGAAGTTATGGTATTAATAATAATTTGTAACAAGAAAATTCGATTAATTAGAAATACTTAGTAATTGATAGAAGCTGAGCCATACATGAAAAGATTCCATGTAATTCTATCAAAACTAAATATCCACTAACCAATCTTAGCATTAATAATGCCAATATTATATTTATAAAAAAGAATATATAAAGTTTAGGTATGCCTAAAAAAATAAGTTAAAGGAAATTAAATTCCCTTTTTTTCAAATTCTTCATTCAAAAATACTTTGATGTTATCACGAGCCAACTCCACCATTTCAGGAGCAGGTCCGCCGACAACACGTCTGATTTTAACATTTTCAGCAGGATTTAAAGCATTTTGAATTAACTCATCAGCCAATCCCAATTTATCAAAACCCAAATCAACTGCAATATCATCAATAAACTGGGAGGTAATATCTTCTTCAGCCATATTATTGGCAGTAGCTTCATTTACAATACGGCCAACAATTTTATGAGCAGTTCTGAATGGTATTTCTTTTTCACGAACCATAATATCAGCCAAATCAGTTGCAGTTGCAAAATTACGTCCTGCCAACTCCGCACATCTTTCTGTGTTGAATTCAACTGAAAGAAGCATTCGGGTAACGATTGATAAAGTGTCTTCAGTTACCTTGAGCGCATTCCATAAATGAGGAGTAATTTCCTGTAAATCACGATTATACGTATATGGAATAGCTTTAAGAATAGTTAAAATAGTAACCAGTTCACCATTAACGATAGTGGATTTTCCGCGTGCAAGCTCTGCAACATCAGGATTTTTCTTTTGAGGCATGATGGAAGAAGTTGATGAATATTCATCAGCCATTTCAATAACGCCAAACTCATAAGTACTCCATAAAATCAGTTCTTCACATATTTTAGATAATGTAGTACATAAACTGGTCAAATCAAAAACAGTCTCTGCAATGAAATCCCTAGCAGAAACTCCATCCATGGAGTTTTCCAGATAAGCATCAAAGCCCAATAATTTGGTAGTCAATTCACGATTAATAGGAAAACTGGTGGTTGCCATAGCTGCACAGCCCAAAGGATTTAAATTGACACGTTTATATGTATCATCCAGACGTTCATAATCCCTTTTTAAAGCCTGTGCATGAGCCATCAAATGATGAGCAATAGTAATCGGTTGAGCATGCTGCAAGTGAGTAAAACCAATGAATACATCGTTTAAATGCTCGCCGGCCATTTCCACAATACCTTCAATGAACTCTAAAATACCGATTTGAATGCCTATAATCCTTTCTCTTAAAACTAATCTGATATCAGTTGCAACCTGGTCGTTACGTGACTTCGCAGTGTGCATATAACCTGCCTGAGGTCCTATTTTAGATGTTACATAGTTTTCAATAGCCATGTGAACATCCTCAACTGAAGGATCAAAAACCAAAGCACCATAACCTTCCTCTTTAAGTTCATCAAGAGCACATAAAATGTTATCGGCAACATCAGCATCGATAATACCCTCATGTTTTAACATGGAAGTATGTGCAAAATTAGTTTTAATGTCAGCTTCAAAAATTATTTTATCAGCATCTAAAGAAGAAGTATATTCAGCTGCCTGATCAGTCATTCCTGTTTTAAATCTACCATTTCTTATATTATCCACAAGAATCACCATTAAAAATTAAAAAAAAGAAAAAGATTTAATTAAAAATCTTATTTTTTCATTTCAGTGTATCCGCATTTACCACAAGCTACTCTGTCACCATGGTCTGCCATGAATACACCTTCACCACAACGAGGACAAATTTGATTTTTTCTTTCAATTTTGTCGCCATCTACTTTGTAAAGATCAGATTTTCTTACCATTAAAATCACCTATTCTTCTTCCTCATCTTCAGCTGGTTCAGCAACTTCAGTATTTTTAGCAATTACATGTTTAGTTTCAATGTATTCTAAATCTTCTACAGTATCATAAACTTTAGCATAACCTAAAGCTTTAGGTTCACCGTAGTGTGGTTGTACATTATCTACAACGACAGTTTCTTTTTTAGCGTTTAATAAAGCTACTAATTTAGATTTAATATCTAATGCTTTAGGAGTAGCTTCTCCATCGTAATCAACATAGAATTTGATTTCTTTTCTATTGAACAATTTGTTTTCTTTTTCTTCAAAAATTTCAATTTCCATAATTAAGCCTCACTTAATTTTATTCTTCAATAAAGGCATCAATTAACATTTGAGCTTTATCTAGTGTATCAGAAACATTTAAAACAACTAAACCTTCATTAGGTTGACCATATAAAATGGTTGTATCCTTACTAGCCATTAAGATACAAGGAAGAACTGCAAGATCTTCTTCCCCGGCCACATCAATTACATAACATTCGCCATTGTCACATAATTCAAGAGCCTTGCCTATGGTTTCCCATAGATCATCAGTAATAGTTCCAGCAGGATTGTTAGCTTTTAAAATATTTTCCGTATGTATAACATCATGATTATAATTTTTTCTCTGAATTAAATTATCAATAATAGCAAGATTAGGATATAATTCATATTCAATAAGATTAGCGAAAGTTGCATCACCTACAGATATTAAAAACTTGGAAGACTTAATCCTATCAATTGCATCTTCAAAGTCAGGATATAATTTACCTAACGGTTTTTTAAGTTCAATTATTATATCTTTATTTAACTCTGCATCCAAACGTAACACTTAACCACTACCTAACTCTTAAACAATATTCTCCAGGAATTTTAATATTTAATTCTTGAGCTAATTCAGATTCTTCAGGATTAGTAATAATTAAAAGACCACTCCAATTATCGGAAGTAGGATTACCGCATGATGGGCAACGTTCTTTATTTGATAACATTTTGCAAACAGTACACGCTTTCATTTTTAAGCCTTCTTACTTTTTTGTTTTGCTTCTTCAATCCATTCAAATTTACCTAAATTATTTTGTCTCATTGTAAGACCGATTCTAGTATCTTTGACAGAATTGTCCTTAAGACTAATAGCTACAGTTCTTGCTCTAACTAAATCGCCCACATCTAAACTTTTATTAGATTCTTTTGCGAGTAATGCTCCTCTTTTAGCATCATAAGTAATGAAGTCATCAGTTACTTGTGATACATGGATTAAACCATCCATAGGACCAATTCTGACAAAAGCACCGAATTCAGCTATTTCAATAACTTCACCATCAATAATTCCTTGTAGTTCAGGTTTAAAGAATATTGAATTGAAAATAACATTATGGTATGAAGCACCATCACCCATAATAAGTTTACCTTCACCAAGTTCTTCAATTTCATTGACACAGATGAATAAACCTAAATTCTTATCCAAACGGCCGATATAAGTCTCATTTAAAGTTTCAATTGCAACCTTTTCACGAGGCTCATCAAACCTGCGAGGAGGTATTCTCACTGTATCTTCAATTTTGACCTTGTAGTACAAAATAATCCCTCATTTTTTATTTATTTATGAATTTTTAATTAATTTATAATTCTAATATATTTTATATCTTACCGTCAACAGTTATATAATTTTTTTGCCTTAAATAAACGACAGTTATTCCCTTTGCTTTTGCACGTTTTTTTAATTCTATGTCATTTGTAGCTAAAACTTCTGAAACTCTCAGTAACGCATCATCCACAGTTTCGTTTTCAAGCAATGAAATATCCTTTATTTCAACTTTTGAAGAATTAGCTAACTTTAAGGCTAAATTAGCATTTAAACGTATTTTACCTTTGTTATTTCTTTTTAAACCCTTCAATTCATTGATAACAAAGCTGGGAGTAGTTAATTTATAAGAAGGTAATACATTTTCCAGTTCAGTGATGATATCAACATTGAACTGAAAAGGAACCATAAAAAAATTGGTATCAATTACAACTTCTTTTATGCTCATTATTGCCCTCAAACATTATTTAATAATACCATAACCAATTAATCTCCAACGTGCACCAACACGACGGGACAATGCTACTCTGTCACCAGGACTTGCACATACTGGTAACTTGAGTGTAACATCTACAACGTCTTTTTTGGTTGATGTAACAACACCAATTGTAGTTGTAGTACCACAATTAATCATTAAAGGTTCTTTGAGTTTAATTGGAGCAACATCACGTTCTTCTTTAGTACCAACCACTCTATCAAGCAAATGAGATTCCATAGTGAAACTATCTAAAACATCAGGTAAAGTACCTTCTTCACCAGCTACAGAACCTGAAAGAGAATCTGATTTAGTTAAAGATGGATCTAATTTAGTTGCAATACCAACAAGTCCACCAGGACCTATTTCTTCAACCTGTTTACCATTAGCTTCAAGACCAATAATCTCGGAAGTTAAATAAATTCTCTGATTATTGTTAGTAATACCCGGCCTGATTTCAATAGTATCGCCAAGTCTTAATTTACCCTGAACTAAAGTACCACCAATAACTCCTCCTTTGATTTTATCTGCACCGGAACCCGGTTTGTTAATATCAAAGGATCTTGCAACATGCATTAAAGCTGTACCGTCCAACTTCCTTTCAGGAGGTTCGATATTTTCAAGCATAGCTTCAATTAATATGTCCATGTTTGCACCTTGTTGAGCAGAAACTGGTATTATTAAAGCGTCTTCAGCACAAGTACCTTTAACAAACTCCTTAATTTCATTATAACTTTCAATAGCTCTTTCTTTTGAAACAATATCAATTTTATTTTGAACTACAATAACATCTTTAACACCGATAACATCGAGTGCCATCAAATGTTCTTTAGTTTGTGGTTGTGGACAATGTTCATTTGCAGCAATTACTAAAACTGCTCCATCCATTATAGCAGCACCAGATAACATAGTTGCCATTAAAGTTTCGTGACCTGGAGCATCAACGAAAGAAACTTTTCTGATTAATTCAGTTTCACTACCACAAATTTCACAAACATCAGCAGTAGTATAACATTCAGGCTCTCCACATTTAGGACATTTTCTAAATTCAATGTCTGCATATCCCAAACGGATAGAAATACCTCTTTTAGTTTCCTCACTGTGAGTATCTGTCCATACTCCGGATAATGCTTTAGTAAGAGTAGTCTTACCATGGTCTACATGACCAACCAAACCTATGTTAACATCTGACTGTACATTCACAGATAACCACCTTTTCAATAATTAAATTCAACATAAAAGTAAAAATAAGAAAAATAGTAGAACTATTCTTCCTCTTCTTCTTCACCAGCACCAAGAATATCAGCTATTGGTTTTGATCCTGCTTTAACAACAACACTGTTAATTTGTACTATATCATCAGCAATGGTGTTACCCCTTACGGTTTTTCTTCTTTTAACACCGTCAACGGTGATTTTTTTATTAACACCTTTGACTTTTTTTGCTTTTTTAGGATGATAACCAGTACCACCAGTTAATAAACTTTTTATTCTTCTAGTACCAGGAACATCTTTTTTCATGGTAAAACCATTTTTATCACTACCACCAGTGATTTTTAAAGTATAACCATCTAAACCAACAATTCCACCATCAAATTCGTCACCAATGACTAAACCATTTAAAGCTTTAGTATCATCGACTTCAACTTGATAAGATTCTGCTTTATTAGAAACAACTACTTTGAATGCCATGGTATTCCTCCTTATTTTTTTAATATATCATCGTAATCTATTATTCGAAAAGACCGAATTTTCCCCAATCAGGATCTTGTTTACGTTTAATTTCCAAAAATTCATAGAGAGTTTCAAATTCATCTTCAGTTAATTTTTCTTTAAACTCTCTTTCAATGAATTTATAATGATTTTCAGGGATATCTATGAATAATTCATCCCCTTCATCGAAATCTTTACCAACTACAGCATTATCAATTGCCATAGCTACTCTTTGACCTCTAGAAATATCAGGTAATGTTTCCCCTTTATCTTCCATACTAGCAATTATTCCAACACTTTCACCATTTTTATTAATTAGTTTTTGACCTTGTTTAACAGTTCCGCTTAAAGATTCAATACCAATAATGGCAGGTTTACTTTGACGGAATACTAATTTTGGAAGTGCCATGAATTTAGCTGGCTTGATGATTGCATCATAAAATGCTTTTTTACGAGCTTCTTCTTTTTGTTTAATCCATTCTTCATAATCTTCAATGATTTGATAAATAACATCACCTTTAAAAAGCTGAACTTCTGAATTGTTTAAATCTTCTTCAGAATTAGGATGAACACTTACATTAAATGCAATAATGGCACCATGATTTTCATCCTCAGTTAAAGCGATTGAAGAATTAATAATATCCCTACGGTTAACGTCTCCAATATCTGCTTCACGTATAGGAATTTCTAACTCTTTTAATAACTGAACAATAGCTTCAAGAGAACCAAGAGTATCTGCTTTAACTAAAATACCTTCATCATCAGTATTAATAGTAATATCTTCAATTTCTTTTAAAATCTCTTCTTCCACATCCTCCTCATCATTTAAAACTCTTAAAGGAGAACCGGAAACAACATCATCTAAATTAGGTGCAGCAATTTTAATACCTGCAGCTGCAACAACTTCATCAAATTTTTGGAATTTCTTTTTAGAATCCCTCATTTCCTCCAAAGGAAGAGGTCTTAAAATTGACCTAACTTTAGTAGTTAGAACTTCATTGGTAGAAGTCATTAAAGCAATTTCATCATTAGTTCTTAAAACACCATCATAAATGATACTGTCAACAGTAAGTCCAAGTCCTGTTTCTTCCTTAATTTCCAAAACAGTACCCTTAGCTGGAGCATCCTCATTTATTTCAAGCTGCTCAGTAAGATATTCTTGAGCAAGTCCTAAAAGCATAGCTAAAACTTCAATGATTCCTTCACCTGATTTTGCACTAATAGGAATAATGGAAATCTGTGAAGCGAAATCACTAATCCTATCAAATCTTTCAGACTGGAAACCTTCCTTGTGAAGTGTACCAACAATTTCATAAACTTTAGTATCTAAAGTTTGCTTAACACTTTGAGCCTGTTGATTAAAAGATTCTTTAAAAGAAGCACCTTCATGAGTTTCCCAACCGAAAATCATATCGATTTTATTAGCTACAACAATGAATGGAGTTTTATACATTTTAAGAATATTTAAAGCCTCATAAGTTTGTGGTTTAAATCCATCATTAATGTCAACAATTAAAACAGCTAAATCAGCCAATGCTCCACCACGTTTTCTTAAACTGGTGAAAGCAGCATGTCCAGGAGTATCAATAAAGAATAATCCTGGAATTAAATCTTTAATTGTTAATGCAGAAATGAAGTTTCCACAAATTTCATCTATAGTATCATTTGGAATTTCAGTAGCTCCAATATGTTGAGTAATACCACCAGCTTCCTTATCAGCAATAGTACTTCCTCTAATATAATCTAACAAAGTAGTTTTTCCATGGTCTACATGTCCTAAAACTGATACAATAGGGGATCTAATTTTCATAATATCTTTCAAATAATACAATTTTAAATTTATTCGTAAATTAATTCGTTATCAATAATTTGATAATCGCAAATTTCATCTTCATTAAAGAAAAGACCAATTTCTCTTTCTGCAGAAGCTGGAGAGTCTGAAGCATGAATAATATTTCTACCGGTATCCATTGCAAAATCTCCTCTAATTGTTCCAAGATCTGCTTCTAAAGGATTAGTTGCACCAACTAATTTTCTAATAGTGGTAATTGCTTCTTCTCCTTCAATAACCATTGCGAGAGATGGTGAAGAAGTAATATATTCAACTAAACTTGGGAAAAATGGTTTATCTGCATGTTCCCCATAATGAGTTTTTGCTAATTCTTCATCAATTTGCATTAATTTAACAGCTACAATTTGAAGACCTTTTTCTTCAAAACGAGACAAAATTTTACCCATAAGACGTCTTTGAACAGCGTCTGGTTTCATCATAACAAAACTTTTTTGAATCATTCTTTAACCCATTTAACTTTTCTTGGAACTCTTCCGAGTTTAATCATATTCTTTTCACATTTGCTGCTACAAAAGAAATAAATTGAGCCGTCTCTTTTGACGTACATTTTTCCTGTACCTTCTTCTATTTCTTTATGACAGAATGAACAAGTTCTCATGCTCTTACACCTTCTTAAGGAGTTCTAATTTCCTTAGCTTCTCTAATTGTATCAAGTAACATTAAAATGTCGCCTTCTCTTACAGGACCCATAATGTTTCTTGTTAAAATTCTTCCTTTATCTCTACCATCGAGGATTCTGCATTTAATTTGCATTACCTCACCAGTCATACCAGTTCTTTTTAAATAAAAGAATTTATCTATTCTTTTAATTCAGCAACTTTTTCTACAATTTCAGCAACAGCAGCTTCAGCATCACCAGCGTCTACAATACAAGCGGAAGCGGTACCAACAGTTAAACCTGCAGCTCCACCAACTTGTTCTTTGGTAGGTAAGTAGACGTATGGAATTTCTTTTTCATCAGCGAGAACAGGAATGTGAGCAACAATTTCAGCAGGGTCAACATCTTCTGCGATAACGACTAATGCTGCGTCTCCTCTTTCAATGAATTTAGTTACTTCGTTAGTTCCTTTTGCTACTTTACCACTTTCTTGAGCGGTTTGTAATGCTTCTTCAGCTTGGTTAGCTAATTCTTCAGGTGTGTCAAATTTTACATAAATTGCTTTTGCCATAAATAAACCTCCTTTTTCATCTGGCTATGCCATCCATCGGCTTATTATAATTCCTTGAATTATAATAATTGTAATTATATATAGTTATATTATTTTTTTAACTATAGAAATTACTCAAACTATACAATTAATGAATAATCTATTATAGTTTTTAATAATACTAATTCTTGAATAATTCATATATCACTAAATATAACTCCATTAGTAAAAAATAAGAGGAGTTAGACTTTCAATACAAATACTTCTGAATTTCATATAATTTTTAGCAAAACTAAAAATAAAAATTTAGTAATTAATGAAATAATTCTAGAGAACTAGACATTTATTATGTTTGTTCTCATTACATATAAATGTTATCTAAAAACAGTCAAAAAATACCTTGTTATTTTAATGCTTTGAATTTTAGTTCATTTATATTTTTCTTTTAATTTAATTATTTAATAAATATGGACTGCCAAGAGAAATATTAATGAAATAGCATAATTGATGATAAGTATTTTAATTTAATATTTATATTTAATAATAAATCTTCCAATCAATAATGTGTTAAATTATTAAAAAAAGAATGAAGGATTAATTAAATTAATCCTTGATTGTAATAGTATTTGCGATTGCCAATCCATCATACATTGATGTAATGATGTATTTTCCGGCCATCAGGTTAATGTTTAGCTTGGCTATACCTTCAGAGTTTGTATATCTTGTGTAGAATACCCCATTGATGTTGAATGTTACTGCAACATTGGCTAGAGGATTTCCCTGGCCGTCCAATACAGTTACATTGAATGTCGAGCCATCTTTGTATTTCATCTCTAAGTCGGATGCGATTAATGTCGGCAATACTGTGATGTTGTATGACATTTCAAGACCTGTGAACGGATCTGCTGCCGTTAATATGTAGTCTCCCGGAGCCAAGTTGATGTTTAGACGTGCTGTTCCATTTTCATTTGTTGTTCTTGTGTATAAAATGCCATGTATATTCATTGTAACGTTGGTATTTGGAACTGGATTTCCTTGCCCGTCAACCAGTTCAATATAAAACTGTGATGCATTTTGGAAGTATTTAACAAGATTTTGGGCTATTAATGTAGATATTACATGAACATTGTTTTCAACTGTAAAATTTTTATAAGTTGTTTTTATTGTGTAGTTTCCAGGCCTTAAGTTAATTGCAAGACTTGCAGTTCCATTTTCATCACTTATACGTGGATACTTTATGCCCATAATTTCAAAGACCACAGTTTCATTGGCCACACCAACATTTGCTTCGAATTTAGATGCATTTTTGTAATATTTAACTAAATCCTCAGTATAAACAGGCAAATCTTTAGTATAGATCTTAAGTGAAATTGTCTCATTTTTATCGACACAGTCACTCCACGTGATTTTATCAGTACTTGTAAATGACACACCTTTCATATAGTATTGTCTTGACTCATTGAATATCATCATAGAGTCCTTTTCAACCAATGCTGTGAATTTATCCCCTTTTTTTATAGGAATTTCTGAAGTTAATTTGACAGTATGGTAACCGGAAAATGGTGCAATACCACTTTGCGTGTGCATTATTTCATCATTTACATAGATTTCAATTGTATAGTTTTCATTTTTTTCAAAGTATGTACCAACTGCACTAATAAGTTCAGTATTCATACCAACATAGGTATTTTTATAATATTGTTTATTTCCAGGATTTTTAATGGTATTGGGAGTTCCGCTTAAATCTGTCTGATAGTTTGTAGTGTATTCTTCAGCATTATCGATTATAAAACCTATTGCTTGTGAACCGTTTAAAAGACTTATGTCATAGTAAGATAAGTAACAATATCCATTGTCTCCCCAGCTGTCACCCCAGCTATTTTTTATAATAAATGCTCCATTTCCCGGCGGAGTTAGCAGGAATTTTGAAGCAGGATAATTGTCATCCCAACCAACAATACATATGGAATGATCTGCGATACAACTGAAATTTTGATAAAATGATGAAGTTTCATTATTAAAAGAATAAGAAAGTGCACTAAATGATGTTGCAACAGATCCACACTTCAATATTGCTTTTTTAAGTTCGTCATTGTCTGTAGAATTTTTACGAGATTCAAGAACAATTGCATCAAAAACATGAACCTTTTCTATGTTTTTAAATAATGGAGATATTTTACTCAATTCATCATAAGTATCATATTCCTCAGGAATAGGTCCAAACCATGAAAGAATATATTCCATTGCCCATGGAGGGTCTCCTCCATCAATTGCTAGTGGATGTAATGAACCATATTTTGAATATCTCAATTGGTTGTTTAGTATATTGTTTTCTGAAAAGTCATACTCTATCCCAGTTGCTTTAAGTAATGCTGATTCTAAGGCCCCAACAGTACCAAATGTCCAGCAGGAACCTCTATCACCCTGGTTTTTAACGGGAGTGACCCAACCCCAATCACGTGAATCATATCTTGATGGAAGCGTTTCTACATCAATTGTGTTATTTATAAGTGTAATAGGTTTTGTTACATCATGAACGATGTTTTCATAACTGGTATTATTTAGGCATAATGTGTCATTTCCTAAAGTGATGTTTTTTAAATCATGATTAAGAAAAACACCATGTATTGCTTCACCATTATTTGAAAATAATGTATTTTTAACTTCCAATTTTTTACCGAATGCATAAATTCCCTGGCCAGTATTATCTGTAATGTATGAGTTTTCAATGGTCGTGTTTGAATAATCTAAATAAAGACCTCCCCCAGTACCATTTTTATCAAAAAATATTTTATTATCTGTAATAGTGGTATTTTTAATAAATAAATCTGCCAATGAGGTATATATTGCTCCTCCAGCATATAATGCAGTATTATTTATAAATCGGGAGTTTTCGATAGTTAGGTTTTTTTCTAATTTGACAATTGCACCACCATAATCTCCAGATGCATTAATGAAAGATGAATTTAGAATGTAAGTAGTTTCAGGATTTCCATTTGGCATTGAATCAATATAAATTGCTCCACCATTTTTACGTGCCTTAGTATTGAAGAATGAACAATTAATAATTTCCGTATTGAATTCATTTTTGATTCCTATTGCTCCGGCAGTTTGAAGAGCCGATAAATTTTGAAATATGGAATTACATATTTTAAGTGATAATTCAACAAATATTGCAGGCGCATATGATGATGTAGAATTAGCAAAAATGGAATCTGCAATATATGAATTTTCCTTTGAGTAGATACTCCCTCCAAATTTAGCAGTATTATTGTTAAAAATACAATTGGAAACGTTCAATAAATGAACACATATTGATCCACCATGATTTTCTGCATGATTGTTTGAAAACAATACATTATTTAATGTATTGTTAAAAACAATACGATTAACGATTGTCGAATCATTATAATATATTATATTAACAATAGGCTGATTATATATTGCTCCACCGCTTTGCGCATAGTTATTTATAAAGGTTACATTGTTTAAAATGATTGAAGACTGAGCAAATATTGCTCCACCGAAATCATTAGGCACATATGCATTAATAAAATTAAAATTATTAATTATTGTATTGTTTCCAAAAATTTTAAAGATTCTGGCCTGATTTGACCCATCAATTGTGTGTCCATTACCATTTATGGTAAATTCCGTTTTATTTATTAAAATTCCATTATTCAATTTATAATCTGTTGTATTGTCATATGTATAATCCTGTGTTATTTCTATATGGTCAATACTAGATTCAATTTCTCCTTGAAGTGCCGTAAAGTTTCCTTCAGCAGAAACAATACCGACCGATATAAAAAACAAGAAAATAACAAATAATATCATTAATTTATTCAATTAATCCACCATTACACTAATAATTAAAAATATATTTTTTATAAAATATAAATTTTAGGAGTTTGAATTTTTTGGCTCTTTCAAAAACTTGGATGATTTTCTAAATCCTTTTTTCGGTTGTCATTCCAAATTAGATCTCTGCGATAAATTCGTTTTAAAACACCTCGTGTGGTCTTGAATATTCGTTTTCTTGATTTTGGCATTGTTTTTTGAAATGCATTTTCTATTTTGCTGCTTGTTTTTTCAATTCATTTATCTTTTAAGTGATAAATGAAGCTTTTATATCTTGGAGAAATTAATTTTCTGATTATTTCATAAATTGCGGGATAAAATTCATTTTTACGAAAAATTAAAGATTGTAATTCTTTTTTAGCTTCATCATAATCGTTTAAATCAAATAAATTTTAGATTATTTTCAGTTGTTGGTGGCATTCTTCCCATTCTTCCTCAGAAAGATGATATTTATCTTTAAAAACTTTTAATTGTTTATTTAAACTTTTTTTAGCATGAAAAATATATAATTGATGTTTAAAACCTAATTTTGTGATAACCGGAGGATATTTGCTGTCAAAATCAGTGATGATTGCTTTTTTGTTTTTATTTGCTGTTGATTCTTTTAAAAACTTTTCAACAGTTGTTTCATCTTCTGTATCATAAATTGCATCGGCTACAATGCAATTGGAAATAGCATCCAATAGTGTATGACGATATTTCCATTTTCCATTAATTTTAAGTCATTCAACATCAAAGACATAATATCCCGAGCAGCGACCTAAATCAAATTTTAAAATATTTTCATTAACAAAAAGCCAATTTTCAATCGTTTAATGTGAAACACTAATTCCAAAAAACTTTTTGAACGATTTACAAATATTTTTTAAACTTCCCAAATAATCTGAAATTAAATGTTCAGATTCACTTTTCAATTCATTAGTAAAATTGCTATTTTTATCAACAAGACTTGTTAAATCAGTTTGAAATGTCTTACCACAACGTTTACAAACATAACGCTGAACCTTAACTCTAGTTTTACCTATTTCTTTAAACACCAATGTTCTACTGGTAAATACATATTTTACAACATGATGAGTTCCACAATAAGGACATCGGGCAACACTCAATTTAAAATAAGGAACATCCTTTTTAAAACTCAAATCAAATGATTTAAAAACTTTTTGACAGGATTTGAATAACTTCACAAAACAAAAATCTGACAAGACAAATCCATCATCAAAATCACAAAATATATATTATTTAACATCTAAAATACTATTTAGAGTAAATATTTTTTGATTTGGCATGATAAAAACTTTTACTCCACCTATTTATTAAATTTAACTATTTTTAAACAGAATTTAAAATTCAAAACTAACTTTCGTCAAAAAATTTCAAATCAACAAAATTTTTTGAAAGAGTCATTGATACACATTCTTCTAAAACAGCAGTTAAAATGAGAAATCTTTTGTTTAATTGATTAGCATAAGTCTTTGTGAAAAATAGTTAAAAATTGAGAAAAAAAACATTAACAAAAATAAGTATTTAAAGAAAAAAGATAGTAATTGAATAAATTACTATCCACTCTTACTAAACAGAACACATCTATTTAATTGCTAATTTGATATCTTCTGCTTTTACAGTTTTTCTGCCAGCGTGGCGTGCGAATCCAACAGCTTTTGCTGCGATTTCGTTACCGTAATCTTCGATTGCTTCTGCTAATGCTTCTTTAGCGTCATCGGATACTCTAGCTGCACCAGCATTTTTTAAGATTCTGCCAACAGGAGCAATTGGTAATTCCATATTTTCACCTCATTTTTTTATAGTAATACTTTAAACTTTCCCATATATAAATCTATTGGTCAAAATTGGTTAAATTTCAATATATATCACCAACTACACCATACTTTTTAAACATTCATAAGGCAATAATTGAAATAAAATATATTATTATATCAGTTAGTTATAGGAAAAATTAGAAAAAAAATTTAAAAGAATTTAAAAAATAAGAAGAAATAAAAAAAAGAAAAATTTATTTATTCATTAAAATTTTTCTTAAAGTATCAATATCTGCATCAACCTCTGTTGGTTTAGTACAAGCATCAATAGCAGTATTTGGATCTTTAAGTAAATGTCCGGTCACTACACATGTAATGGTTTCACCTTTATCAATTACGCCCTGATCAACCAATTTTTTAAGACCAGCAATTGAGGCTGCAGAAGCCGGTTCAACACCAATACCTTCAGTCCTTGCAAGTAATTTTTGAGCATCTAAAATTTCTTCATCAGTTACGGTTTCGGAGTAACCGTTTGAATCATAAATTGCATTCAACGCTTTGATGTCACTTACAGGTGCACCAATACGAATTGCGGTTGCAATTGTTTCAGGATTTTCAACAGGCACGACTCTTCTGTCACCTTTTCTAAATGCATTGGTAACAGGACATGCGCCTTCAGCCTGAATACCTGTCATCATAGGTAAGTCTTTAACAAAGCCTGCATTATAAAACTCAGATACACCTTTCCAAATAGCTGAGATATTTCCTGCATTACCAACAGGTAAAATAATCCTATCCGGAGCCTGCCATCCGAGATCTCTTAAAATTTCATAACCGATAGTTTTTTGACCTTCCAATCTGTAAGGGTTAATTGAATTCAATAAGTAAAGATGCTTTTCTAAAGCAAGTGCAGTCATAGCTTCAAGTGCTTCATCAAAATTACCATTGATAGACATTACTTCAGCACCATGGAACATTGCCTGAGCCAATTTACCCAAAGCAACTTTTCCAGAAGGTAAAAATACAATACAGCGTAATCCTGCACGAGCAGCATAAGCTGCAAGAGAAGCAGAAGTATTACCTGTTGAAGCACAACCAACAGTACTTACTCCCAATTCCATAGCTTTAGTCATACCGACTGTCATACCACGGTCTTTAAAACTTCCAGTAGGGTTTGATCCTTCAACTTTAACATATAAGTTAACACCAAGTTCGCTACCTAATTTATCACATTTGCAGAACGGTGTTCCTCCTTCATCCAAAGAAACAATTTTGCTTTCGTCTACTGGAATACACTCTTTAAATTTCCATAATGTATCTTTTCTACCATCAAATATATCTTTAGAAACATCAATGTCACTGACAAGCTCAAGTACACTTCCACATTTTTCACAGGTGTAAATCACTTCGTCGTCATCATATTCTGCTCCACATGAAACACAACGTATCATAAATATCACTGAAAAAATTAAATTAAAATAAAATTCTATATTATCTATTTAAATCATAATATAAAAAATTATCCTTGAAAATTAACGACCTAATATAAAATAAGCTATTGGAATTGTTAAATATACCTCTACAAAGCCGGCGATTATCATTAACACAACAGATACGATAAAAATGATAATGGCCTGTTTTAATATAACCGAACTTTTATTGAATGCTTCTTTTAAAGTCAAATCTTCTTTCAAATAATATTTAAATAATTTTAAAAGAAAATTAAACAGTACCAATCCTGATGAACAGGCTAAAAAGCAGGATGTTAATTCGAAAATGCTGTGAGGTATTAACATGACAAGAACCCTAAACAGATTGTTTTGAATAGCTATATAGTAACCTAAGAAAAATCCGTTATAGGCCAAAATTAAAACAGACAGACACAGCAATAATCCATAAACAAACATCTGAAATATTATTAGGATGTTATTCAAAAATATGTCTGCAAAAGTTAACTGTATTACTCCAGTTTCCACTTTATGCGATAAATCACTAACAACAGGATGAAAATAACTATACAAATAAGGTTCTAATAAATATCCCAATATTATAGAGAAAAAAAGAATAAAAAATGAAATTAAAATAGCTAATTTATTTTCAATAAAAGCCAATTTCACTTCATTATAAAATTGTTTTAGCAATTTCTGATGCCTCAACTTGCTTGTCTTTTAAATCTTCAAAGTATTTTTGCATTAACTCAGCGGTTCTTACTTTACAATCACCGCAACGTAGGCTACCGCTCAAGCATTCTTCTCTGATTTTTTCCAGTTCACTATCCTCATCAATCAAATGGTAAAGCAGCATTTCATAAATTACACATTTATCTACTTCCCCACCCAATTCCTGTTGTTCTTTAAGGGATTCTCTTCCACCGGTTTTTGCCGTTTTTACCTTTTTGGCAGCAACTTCCGGAGTTTCATTAAGATAAATTGCCGTGTTTGGTTTTGAACTGCTCATTTTATCACCAGTTAAACCTGTCAAAAATCTATGATAAGTTGATGCAGGCTGAATAAATCCCAGTTCCTCATTTAACCTGTGGGCAATGTCTCTTGTTAATCTGATGTGAGGGTCCTGGTCAACACCTACAGGGACTACAACCTTTTTTGGACCTCCAAATTCTTCTATCTGCGGCAGCAAAATATCTGCCACCTGCATTAAAGGAGCCTGCATATGAGCCATATTGGTTGATTCATTAAAACCATAAATTGCTTTAAGCTGATTAAAATTAGTTTTTCTTGATGCTTTAAATTCCAAGTCAAATAAGGATTTATTTTGTGACTGAAGATATACATTAACATTGTCACGTTCCAAATCAAGACCCAATGCTATCCAATTAGTCAAATATTCTTCAACAGCAATTTTTCTACCTTTTTCAAAACTCATATCCCTTGCAGCATATGATTCCAAATCAGCAATCGGTAAAGATAACATTGCACCTTTTTGCTGATACCAAATCAACTGATCAACCACCATTTTATGGCCTATGTGCATTTGTCCACTTGGCATCATACCGGTTACAACTGCAAAATCTTCTTTTTTATTAATTAAATCATTGATTTCCTTAAATTCCCTATGTCCAAAGACTACTCCTCTTTTCATCAGCCTTTGAGGGTTCTTAATTTCTCCCAAAATATCTGAAATTTTTTCAATACCAAATTGATTGATTAATTTGTCATAATCTACACTTGTTGATGTCCATGGATTAATCACATTCATCACCTTATTTCATATAACTACATTAAATTAAGTAAATAATTAATTATTTTTATAATTACTACACTAACATGTCAAAATATAATAGCTTTCTTTGATTAAAACTATGGTCTTGTCCATTCTACATTATAATATGTTATGTCAAAATCATCATCGACAATGGCCAGCAGTAATTTCTTGTTAACACCATGAGAAACCCTGACATAGCTTGAGAAATCAAGCACATTAATGTCAAAATTCTCATAAACAATCTTAACCAAAAAATCTGAATGACCTTTGCCCGGAGACCTGCCACGGTCATATAAACGGAACTCTGAACCATATTTGAATCCTGTTTTAATAACATAACCTCTGTCTTTTAAATCGCGGTAAACAATATATTTTCCATATAAATCCCTTTCTTTTAAAAGATCTATGAAATATGACAAGCTACATAGATTATCGTCTTCGTAAACATCCAAACGATCTTTTTCCAACAAATAACAGGCTTCAATCAAAGAGAGGTTCAACATATCCTCTTCTATTTTACCAAAAAAACTTTTCTCATGTAAAGCAATAGGTCTTTTACTACCTTCTTCTATTTTAATTGATACTATTTCATTAGATAAATTACCGCGCATTAAAACACCATGAAAAGAAAAAAATTATATTTAATGCATATATTATAATCTTGCTGTTATATAAAATATTGCTTTTTAAAAAAAAATTGATAATAAAAAAAAGATTAGAGTGTTTAAACTCTAACAAAGATATTGTTTGCCATTTCAGGTGGAAGAGAATATTCTTCATTTTCGATGTTAACTAAGTATTCATCCCCATCAGTATTGTAATAATGAATATTATTTCCAATAGCAATTCCGACTTCCAAAATGGAATCCAACAATTCATCATTTCCACGGATAAATGAAATTGTTCCTTCAGTATCAGGATTTAATTCAGATATTGAAAGTAAATTAAATTGCCTATTAATTATATTGTCAAAGTCCTTAACAGAGAAACATTGCTGGCAACTGTCAAAATCAAAGTTACATGCAGGAATTATATTATCATCAGGACATAAATCAGGATGTTGCAACATGTTACATAAAGCTCTTTCAGCTTCATCGGATAATGTATGTTCCATTTCACATGCTTGATCATGGACATTTTCTTCTTTAACTTTTAGAACTTCCAGTAAGAATTTTTCTAAAATTCTGTGTTTTCTTGTAATTTTTTGAGCGATTTGCATTCCTTCATCAGTTAAAGAAGCACCTCTATAAGGAGTATAATTAATATAACCTAAATCTTCTAATTTTTTAAGCATTTGCGTTACACTGCCCGGCGCAATACCTAAATCATTTGAAAAAGTTGTGGTTGATACTTGTTCTTTATTGCTTCCATTTCTATAAAGAACTTCCAAGTATTCTTCAATATTTTCACTAATCTTATCATCAGCCATGAAAAATCCACCTAAACATATTAAATATATAATATATTTAAACATCACAATATAAAAAAGTTTTGGTTAACCTAAAAATTAATGAACAAAATTTAAAAAAAATAGAAAAATAAGTTAATAAAATTAATTATTAACTATTTGAATTATTATTTAACAGTTTCAAGCCTAATAAGGCAAGATATCATATGTTCCTCTATCAGTGTATGAAGAGGTATCCCAATTGTTAATAACTCCAAATGAGTTTCTATTACTGGTAGGATCCGCATTAATCCATGCACCATCAATAAGGAATTGAGTCCATACATGACCATACCATGAACCACTTGAGAAATGACAGTATCCAGTATCAAACCTAACAGTCAAACCAACTGATCTTGCCATAGCAACAAGCAATTGAGCTTGGTCACAACAGTTACCTGATCCTGAAATTAAAGTACCTTCAGCACCTTTCTGGGTATCATAATAGAATTCATATTCTATTTGGTCTCTTACATAATTATATAATGCTGTAGCTTTAGCTATATCTGTAGTTAATCCAGCAATTAATGATTTAGATAACTCAGCTATGGATTTTGAAGGCTGACTTGCATATACAATATGCACTGAATCAGGTAATCCAAAGTTATTAGCATAATAATCCAATATACGGGAAGATGCATCAACTAACTCAGAGTAAGCGATTTTACCTAATGTTGATGAAGCATAAGCAGGAACAACACCATTTGATTCAATGAATTTATAAACCCTACTTTCAACATCAAGATATTGATCTTTTGTTAAATAACCATCGATAACATCACCTGAATTGGACGGATCATCCATATCAATCAAAGTAATAGGATCAAAATTACCTGCATTGATTTGGACAATAGCCTTACTCATCAAGTACAAGAACTGAGACATTGTATATTTACCTTCAGATACAACAACATATTCTGGGAAAAGCTCATTTTCCTTATAATAACTTGCAATATATGAAGCTCCGGTTAAAATACTTCCGATGGAAATAGTATCTCCACCTCCACCAGGAGTTACAGGAACGGATTCGGAAAGTCTAGTTAAAACTTTGTCAGAACCTTCAATCTTTTCATGACCGGTAACACCACAGTAATCACAGTCACAGTAGCAACAGGTAAATTCGCCTTCATAAGTATGTTTTGGATTAATAAGCAAAGTACCGTAGTAACCACAATTTGGACAATAGTTTAACCAGGTAGTTGTATAGTTTCTATATTCATATTCTTCAGTGGAATAACTAGGATACATACTGACTGTCAGCTCAGGGAATTCTAAGTAAGCACCGATAAATACCATTGCAGGCAATTCATTTGAAACACCATAATAGGTTAAAACTCTGGAATATAGATAAACCAATTCAGCATAGGTTATATCGCCAACAGATGTAGCCATTAAATCAGGAACCTGATTATTAGCACGACAATAAGTACTGATTGAACTAGCAAGATTAATATATTGGCTTTCAGATAATTGATTGTAATTTACAACCTTGGAAACATTAGCAGGTGAAGCTACTCTTATTGCAGTAATATTATCACCAGGAATATCACCATTTATGATTAAGATTGCTTGAGACATTAAGTATAATATCTGAGGAACATTATAGTAAGAAGTTCCTATTGCCGCTTTGCCAGGCAAAGTCTCATTTTTTTCAATATAATCTTTTATTTCAGCAGCACCAGATATAACATCATTGACAGAAACTGTATCACCATAAGCAGGACTATCCAAATCATTGAAGTTCAGGAATTGTGATAAACCAAATCTGAATAGAATAACACCATCTGCACCATTATCAACAACATTCTGTGCATCACCGAAAAGTTCAGTGTATGTTAATTTTGTAGGATTATCATCTGATATATATGCTTGCAATCCAGACCAGACCTCAGCACCTGCTGAATTTTGGACAAACCATTTTGTTGTTGAAGCAAGCCAGCTTGATCCAGTATTGTAATTTCCTTTATACTGCATTGGAACAATTGCATCCAAATATTGGGAAATAGCCGGAACATCTTGACCGTAATAATAAATATCATCATTAGTTTCAGGCATTATTGCAGCAGACATGATAATAGAAGGATTTATTTCACGACATGCTGTTGTAGCTTGTCTTACAAATTCAGTAATTGCAGCGGTTCCGCCAGGGGTATTGTATGCTGTACCAGGATATCTTAAGTAATCAAAGTGAATACCAGCCACACCAGACAAACCAGCATAATATTTAGCTTCTTCAATTACTTCATTGAAGAATCCTTGATTGATTGATCCGCCGGAAACAGGATTAACCCATGAACCTCCACTATAGAATACCTGCATCCAAATATGTATATTTATTCCATATGAATTTGCATTTTGAATCCAGGACACTACTGCAGATTCACCATACAACTCAAATGCATAGAAATTCAAGAAAATGTCAGTTGTACCTAATGATGCGAAATTGGCTAAATCTATATTATACATATCCGCACCAAATGACCAGTACCCATATCCATGAGGAGTGTAAGAATCTGAAACAGTAATTTCAGTAGTTCCCATAGAAGAGAGATAATCATCATCTCCATCAAAGGTATATGAAACTAAGTATTTGCCTTTACTTAATTCAACATTAACTAAAGCTATACCATCTTTATCTGTAGTAGCGAAATATATTTTTGAACCTATTTCAAAGCATATATCTTTAGAAGCCAATGGCTTATTATCCTTATCACGTAGTGTTACCATTAGATTAATATCACTTTCACCTACAAATATAGTTGAAGATGACCATTCTAATGAAGTTTCGATTTTCTGTTTTACAGTCACATAAGCTTGACCGCTTGAAGGTTCTATCCTGTCTTCACCAGCATAATAATATTTTATAAGATATTTACCTTCACCAAGATTAATCGTTAACTGTGCAATACCATACTCATCAGTTGTTCTGGTATAATTAATTCCATTAATATTAAATATTACATCCCTATAAGGTAAGGCAACATCCCCCACATCTAAGTAAACTGGGAATTTTTCACCATCACCCTGACCAACAGTCATATTTGAACCGGTTAATGTAGAAACATTGCCGTCAATTACAAGAATCTGTGTTGAATCAAAAGTATCTTCATAAGGAGTACTGTTGAATCTGTATGTTACATCATAATTTCCAGGACTTAAATTAATAGCCAATCTTGCAGTACCTTTTTCATCAGTAAGTCTTGAATATGTAACACCATTGATTGTAAAGTAAACAGGTTTATTGACAACACCTGCAGTATTATTAATTGGATGTACAGTAACGTCAAAAGTTTCTTTATTATTATAATAAATTGTAGTATTACTTATATCAAAATAGAGAGGAATACCATCTCTAACAGTAAGCTTACTTGTTGCTTTTGATGACTGATATGGACTGACACCATAATACTGATACTCAACAGTATATTCGCCAGAAATTAACTCAAAAGTAGCAACAGCAGTACCGTGACTATCTGTTTTAGTATTAACTGAAGCACTACCTGCAGAAATAACAACATCCTGATCGGCAATACCAAAATCTAATTGATCTACCAATGTAGTGGAAATTATTTGTTTTTGAGAAGCAAAATACTCATAATCCTCAGTTAAAAAAGTAGTTGAAGATGATCCAAGTACCTTAACAGTATTAGCTGTCTGAAGTCCATTAGGATGATATGTAGTAATAATATAATCCTTAGGAAGCAATCTAATATTTAATGCAGCAATACCACTTTCATCAGAAGTACGGTTATAAAATACACCATTAATATTAAATGTAGCATTAACGTAAGGTAACGGATTACCTTGATCATCTAATAACGCAACAGTGAACTTTTTAGGATCATTATATATTTTAGTTAAATCTTCAGAATATATAGTAGACATTACAGTAACGTAATTAGCACATGAAAATCCGTCATTAGGATTCATTGCAGTCAAAATATATTCACCAGGCAATAGATTAATATTTAACCTTGCAATTCCGTTCGCATTAGTTTTTCTTTCATAAAATACACCATTAATATTAAAATTAATATCTGTATTAGCTAAAGGATTACCTTGGCCATCCAGAAATGTAGCATAATATTGGGTGTCATTTTTATAATACTTAACAAGGTCTTCACCAGTTATTGTGGGAAGAACTGTACATTTTGCAGTTGTTTCATTAGGTAAGAAATATTCATTACCATTATAATATATATTAATGTCATGAATTCCCGGAATTAAATTAATTGCAATTGAAGCCTGACCTTTAATATCAGTACTTCTAAGATAATCAACTCCAGAAATAGTAAATATTAAACTTTGGTTAACTAAACCATTTCCATCAACATCTGTTAAAGTAGCCGTAAATTTTGTTCCATTTTTATAATATAACTCTATATCTGGCGCATCAATTATAACAGATTCTCTTGCTAATTCATTTTCCCCAATAGTGTTTTCATCCAAGTTTGTATCAACGTTGTTAATTGATAAGATATTTGAAGAATTAGATTCTACACCCCCTTCATCAACAGCCAATAAATTCTCTGAAGAATCTTGGGCAATGTAAGTATCATTAACACTTATTTCACTTGCAGAAATAATACCAATCGACAAAAATGCGATTAATACTATTAACGCCAATAATATTCGTTTTTTCAAAATACTTTACCTCCTATAACGTATTTTACAATCATGGAAAAATCCTATTTTCCATTATGGTTATAATATATTAAGAATATCTTATATAAAGTTATTTATTTAATTAATCGCATTAAATGAAACGAATTTTAAAAAAAAATATTTAAGAGTTATGAAAACATAAAAATAAAGGGAAATATTATTGAACAATAGAATAAAAAGCTAAAAACACATGTTTTTATCAACCACCACAACACATTTAATCAAAGTCAAATAATAAAATAAAATGCGTATTAAATCAAATTCAATGAATAAACCGATATTAATATAAAAAATAATAAATATATGTAGATATTGATTAAAAATTAAAAAGAATAATAAAAAAAATAGAAAAATAAATGATGTAAATCAAGATTACATCATTGGAGGCATACCACCCATTCCACCCATTCCTGGCATTGGAGGCATACCACTATCATCATTTCCAGACTCATCAGCACCAGTAGAAGTAAGTGCATTTCTAGCTGCAATCATATCATCAATACGTAGTATCATTTCTGCAGCTTCACCAGCAGATTGGAGAGCTTGAACTTTAACTCTTAACGGTTCAATGACCCCTGCTTCCTGCATATCTACAACTTCACCAGTAAATACATTAATACCAATGGAATTTGAGTCTTCATGAGCAGCTTTTAAATCAGCAATTAAGTTAATAGTGTCTAAACCTGCATTTTCAATTAGAGTTCTTGGAATAACTTCTAAAGCTTCAGCATATTTTAAAATAGCTAATTGTTCTCTTCCACTTACAGATTCACCATAATCTCTTAACTCTTTTACTAAATCTATTTCACAAGCTCCTCCACCAATGAGGACTTTACCTTCTTCAATAGTAGCTGCTACTACACCTAAAGCATCATCTAAAGCTCTTGCAATTTGTTCAGTAACGTAACGGGTACTGCCTCTTAAAACAATTGAGGATGCTTTTGGATTTTCACATTCTTCAATGAAAGTCAATTTATGATCAAATAATTTTTCAAGGTAAACTTTACCTGCACTACCTAATTTATCAGCAGATAAATCTTCAATATCAGTAACTAATTTAGCACCGGTAGCTTTTTCAATTCTTTCCATATCAGATTTTTTAACTCTTTTGAAAGTCATGATACCTGCTTTTTTAAGGTAATGTTCAGCTAAATCATCGATACCTTTTTGACAGAATAAAACATTAGCACCAGAATCAACAATTTGATTAACCAAATCTCTAATCATTTCTTCCTCATTATCTAAAAATGCAGCAAATTGATCAGGTGAAGTGATATCGATTTTAGTATCAGTATTGATATCTTTTAATTCGATAGGATATTTCATAATTGCAATTTTTGCATCTTCAACAACTTCAGGCATATTTTTAGAAACAGGAGTTTTATCAATTACAATACCTTCAGCCAAGAATGAATCTTCTACAGAATCTCCAGAAACTCTTTGAATATTAATGTTATCAATATCAGATACACCATCTTCTTCAATTCTTAAAGCAGCGTCAACAACTAAACTGGCCAAATGGTCTTTTGCATAGTCTGATCCTTTACCGCTCATTGCAGTTACAGCAACACTTTGAAGAGTTTCTTTATCATCAGCATCAATAGCAATTTCATTTAATATTTCTACAGCTTTAGCTGTTGCATTTCTAAATCCTTTTACAACAACAGAAGTTGCAATTCCATCTTCTAATAATTCTTCAGCTTTAGCTAATAATTCACCAGCAATAACAACAACAGAAGTAGTTCCATCTCCAACAATTTCTTCTTGTTTTTTAGCTGTTTCCACAAGCATACGTGCAGCCGGTTGTGCAATATCCATTTCTCTCATGATAGTTGCACCGTCATTTGTAATAGTGATATCGCCCATACCACTAACAAGCATTTTGTCCATTCCTTTAGGACCTAGTGTGGTTCTTACAATACCTGCCAATACTTTAGCAGCGGTAATGTTCATTCTTAAAGCATCTCTTTTAGAATATCTTTCAGTCCCTTCAGGAAGAATAAATATTGGTTGATTTGCCATATATTTTCACCTTTAAAATTAATTTATAAATAATCGTATATAACCATTATACATTAATAATATTGATTTGTGGTAATATAAAAAGATTACCTTATCAAGGAAAATTAACTAAAAAAAATAGCAAATTATAAAAAAAGAAAAATGTGCTTTTTCAAGCACATAAATATATTATGAGAGAAACTTCAATCATACTACTGACAAAAAAGAATCAAGGAGATTGAAATAATTTAATTCGCTTAAAATAATATCCAAAGGATTTCCTAAACCAACAATAGGCAAACTAAAAGGATTACCCACACTAATGGCAGCAAAAGGAATATTCAAAGAAGAATTGAAAGGACCACCAGAACCTACAATAGGTAAACTAAAAGGACCATCCACACTATCAGCAAAAGGAATATTCACATATCCATTAAAAGGAACATCAGAAACATCAGCAGACCAAATAAAAGAATTATCTACACTAATTGTGGCAAAAAGAACATACAAAGGAACATTAAAAGAGTCATTCACACTAGCAGTGGCAAAAGGAGCTTCTACAATATGATCTGCACCAGAAAATGCAGAAACAGTACCGATACCAATTAAGGCAATTGAAATTATCAATAAAGTTGCAATTTAATTCATTTTATCCCTTCTAAAAAATATTATAATTAGAAATTAATTAAACAACATTTTACTATTTAAATATTATATAAAGCCCAATATATAAAGATTTACGAATATAAGTGCCTAATTTCAGCATAAAAAATAGAATAAAAAAATAATAAAGAATTAAATTAAAAATAAAAGCTATATAAGACATATTGATATAGTGACAACAGATTACCTACTTAAATTTTAAAGGATAAATTACATATAATATTATATATGTATCAAAAAGTCATTGAAGATATAAGAAGAAATCTCAGTGAAAACAAGGATTTGAACCGCAAATATTTAATATCCCAAATAGAAATTTATAAAACTCACGAATATTCAACAGAAATAATTAAAGAAATTTCCAGAATGATTTGGGAATGTTTAACTCCCGAAGAACAGGAAGAGTTTGCAAGAATTGTTGAAGAAGAAAACCCAATTAAGGAAACATTAATTGAAGCCGAATTTTATATCCAGAACAATGACTACAAAACCGCTTTAGAAAAACTAGACTCATTTTTAAAAACACACCCAAAACTATATGAAAATGATAATGTCAATGAATACCACAGCTTTTCCAATCCTTTAGAGGAACTAATATTTAATGAATATATATGCTGCGAAAAAGAACTCAGATACATTCCAGACAGCCAACCTTTAGAAGACATGTATTACGCTTATGGATTTCTCCTAAGAGATGCTTCACGATTGGAAGAAGCAGAAATAGCATTGAAAGAAGCACATAAGTTAAATCCTGTTTCAACAAAAATAATACTGGAATTATGTGATATTTATAAAATGAGAGCACCTACATTCAATAAGTTTTATTTTTATACTATGGATGCTCTTAAATATGCATATTCCGGATATGAACTTGCCAGATGTTATAGAAATTTAGGATTTTATTATTATGAAGAAAATAACATTGAATTAACCCTTGCATGTTATAAACATAGCTTAAAATATGAAAATGATTACTTTACAAAAGAAAGAATCAAACAGCTCGAAAGCAATTATAATATTATATTAAGTGAAAATGATTGTGAAAAAATATTACAAAGCAAACATATTAAATTGGAACCTGATTCTTTTATTATTGAGAATTTAGAGCAATTAGCTATTGAATATGAAAATGATAATTTATATAATCAATCTTTATTCTTTTATAGACTATTATATTCCATTAAAAAAGAAGAAAAAATTTTTAATAAAATAAAAGAACTGGATTTTAAAACCCGACGAAACAAAAGAAAAATTTAATTATATAATATGTTATAATATTTATATAGGTGATTTTAAATGTGTTCTAGTGGTGGGCCAATGGCCGATATTGACTTAAATAAATTGAAAACAAAAAGATATAGATGTTTAGACTGTGGAAATGAATTTAAAGGACTTGGTAAGAAAGTTGTTTGTCCATCTTGCCAAAGTGACAATGTAGAAGCTAAAGAATAAATAAATATTTATTCTTCTTTTTTTATTTTTTGGATTAACATGAATATTGATTTTAGTTACGATGAAATATTATTCCTTGAGGGAGAAAGTGGCATTGTTGGCATTACAAGAATAGAACAAGAAAACAAAATGTTATTCATAGCAACCCAAGACAATGAAGAAATAGTTCAATTCCTTGAAAAGGATGATATTATTGCAGTGTCCAATTTCAGAAAAGACAAGAGAGCTATTAGAGCACAGGCATATCTAACTCGTGAAGAAGATTCACCAATTGTCATTTTGAATAAAAATCACCCTTCAACAAAAAGATTAGCCCAGGTATTATCTGTTGGCGAAAAAGTGAACCTGAACTGTAATATTACGCCCGGAACACACCCTGAACAAGACGTATTATGTTCCTGTGATTCATTATCCGGATTGTCTATTACCAAAACACCAACTGGAGTTAAATTAAATAGAAATCCTGAAAATTATACAATTGAAAGGTTTTAATATGAATGATTTAACAATGATTTACACATTTTTAGGCGAACTATTAGTATTAATAGTCATACTAATTATTATTCTATTTATAATCGCTTTAGTCTTTGGAAGAATATTTCTTAAAAAAGGGATTGTAATCTTTCCAAAAGCTATTTTATTTATAATTGATACTCTTTACTCACCATTTAAATCAATAGCTAAACTTTTAAAGCTTGATGAACATTTAATTGACAACATGAGCATTGAAATAAGAAATGATATTAACAAAAAAAAATTCAAAGACATACCTGCCAGCAAAACATTAATATTTCTGCCCCATTGTTTAAGGCATAGGGACTGTCCTGCAACACTCCAAAAAGAAGGTATTAACTGTACTTGCTGCGGATTATGCCCCATTGGTGTTATTAAAAAGAAAGCAGAACCTTTAGGATACAAATTATATATTGTACCGGGTTCCAGTTTCGTTAAAAAAATAGTAATGGAAAATAAGTTTAAAGCCGTGATTGGAGTTGCATGTCATGAAGATTTAAATCAGGTGATGATGTTGCTTTCTGATTTTTGTCCGCAGGGAGTTTTGCTTACAAAAACAGGATGCTATGAAACAAAAGTTGATGTTAGTGAAGTATTAAAATTAATAGATTCTAAAAATCATCATAATACTTCATAAATTCCAAAGATTCTTCTGTTTGATCAAATTCTTCAATAAAATCTCTTAAATCATTGATAAATTCTTCTTTTCTTTCATTTAAATCTTCAATTTTAGAATAATCTTTTTTTACTGCAATATTCATTATAATATCATCAGTTTCCAAATTAATTTCCGGCAAAAGTAACTTATCAACATCATCCATAATTTAACCTCTTCCAAGTTCTTGATGAGCTCTAGCCAAATGTCCAGCTGCAAGTGCACCAACCAAAGATAATTCACCTGCAAGAACAGTACTAGCAACAATTTCAGCAAATTCACGAGCTTTACCTGAGCCGGCGACACCTAAAATATTTAGTCCCTCATTAGCAACTTCAAGGCTTGTTCCACCACCCACAGTTGCAACAGGCAAATCAGGTAAGTTAACTGAGAAATATAAATCACCGTCACGGGCTTCAGCAGTTGTGATACCAAGTGATCCCTCAACAACATGAGCAGCATCCTGACCAGTAGCCAAAAATATGGCTGCAACCATGTTTGCATAATGAGCATTATAAGCCAAACCACCACTAACTGCAGAACCTATTAAATTCTTAGCAACATTTACTTCTTCCATTGCTTCGGCAGTAGTTTTTAACTTTTTATTAACGATATCCTTAGGAATTAAAATATCTGCAACAACGCTTTTACCTCTGCCTTCAACAATGTTAATTGCTGATGGCTTTTTATCAACACATGCATTACCGCTTAAAGCAATATGACGGGCAGTAGTTTCACTGGCCAATTTATCCAGAATCTTTTCTGATGCAATAGTAACCATGTTCATACCCATACTATCTCCAGTTGAGAAGACAAAACGAGGATAAACATAAGAACCTGCAATCAATATAGGATCAATCTTTAAAAGCTTCCCATGGGAAGTTGTACTTTCGGCAATTTCTTTTAATTCATCAAAATTATCGATAAACCATTGTTTAATTTCCATAGATTGCTTAGCATTTTCAGTTTTAATAACTGGTGCACGTGTCATAATATCAGATAAAACATGAGCATTAACACCACCGGAAGCAGTTATTGTAGAAGCTCCCCTATTAATTGAAGCCACAAGTGCCCCTTCAGATGTTGCAAGAGGAACAAATACTTCACGATTACAGTTATCTCCATTTATTTTTAAAGGGCCTGCAATACCCATAGGCAATTGCAAAACTCCAATAGAATTTTCAATATTTCTGGCTGAAGCTCTTTCCATATCCAAAGTGTAATTAGAAATATTATCCAAATTAATAGAATATTTTTTTTCTAAAAATTCTCTCCTAATATCAGTAGCTTCTTTAGCTGAAACCTCTTTATCAACCTGATAAAGTTTCATTTCACCATTCAATAATTTATCAATAATTTCTGAGTGATTCATTTTTAAATTTCCTTTTTAAGTAATTCAACAACTTCAGATGGCATTTTAGCTACCTCAACACCAGCATTATTTAAAGCTTCAGTTTTACTAGCTACAGTACCACTATTACCTTGAATAATAGCTCCTGCATGACCCATCCTTTTTCCAGGAGGTGCAGTTCTTCCTGCGATGTATGATACAACAGGTTTTGTCATTTCATCTTTAATGAATTCAGCAGCTTTTTCTTCAGCATTACCTCCGATTTCACCAATTAAAACAACAGCTTCAGTATCGTCATCTGCTTCAAATCTTTTTAAAACATCAATATAATTAGTACCGATAACAGGATCCCCACCAATTCCAACACAGGTACTTTGACCGATTCCTGCACGGGTAAGCTCACTGGCTATTTCATAAGTTAAAGTACCGCTTCTGGAAATTACACCAACGTTACCTTCATCAAAAATATGGGTTGGCATAATACCCAACTTTCCAACTCCCGGGGAAATAACACCCGGCGTATTAGGTCCTATAACAACAGTATCCATCTGTTTTGCATATGCCATAATATCCATTGAATCATGAACCGGAATATGTTCAGATATAATTATAACCATGTCCAAATATTTGATTGATTCAAATGCCGCATCTTTGGCAAATTTTGCAGGAACAAAAATTATTGAAGAATTTACATTAGTTTCTTCAATAGCTTCACCAATAGAATTGAAAATTGGTACACCTAAAAATTCCTGACCACCTTTTCCAGGAGTTACACCCGCTTCAATACATGTATTATAATTTAACATTTGTTCTGTATGGAAGGAACCTTGTTTTCCAGTAATTCCTTGCACCAAACACTTTGTATTTTTGTCTAAAAAAATCATATCATAACACCTTAATTAACGTAAAATTCTTGTTTTATTTTGAAATGGAACTGCTAAATCAATGACATTACCATTCATAAATGCAGTAGCAGAAAAGATTACGCTACCTGGCAATACATTACAAGTCGTTCCTCTTTCAACCAAATAAGTATTTTTATTTCCAAGTGCTGCTCCAATCATCGCACTTGCTATTACACCAACAGATTCTATATTTTCAACTGTAGCCACAACAACAGGATCATCCGTTTCAGAAGAAACATATCCTACACCAGGTATTTTTCTGGATTTATCTTCAATTAAATCTGATATGTCTGTTAAATTATCCATGCCTTTTGCAGCTTTAATAGCTGAGTTTGCAACATTTTCCACAAAAGGTTCTCCACCATATGTATCGAAACCTAAAACAATTGCATCAGGATAATATCCCGGACGAATCTTAGCTTCTGCATAAGATATTCCTTCGCCAGCCTCAGATTCATTATCTGAAATTCCTGATAAATCTCCCAAGTTTTCAGCACAGTCCTTTAAAATATTAACGATACCAACGTTAACATCCTCAAGCAAATCATCTTCAACAAAAGCACTGACAACAACATCATCACCAGTGACATTAGTCAAAGCTGCATGACTAGCACCTAATTCAATAAGCCTATAGAGATTTTTTTCTATATTATCAGTTAATGTAGTACTACAGGAAACATCATTTTTAGAAATGTCGGCTCCTATAGAAGTAACTTTCAAAATAACACCTTTAATATTTAATTAGAAAAATATAATAAAATAATAAAATTTTATCTGTTATATTATTATGTTAGTTAATTTATATAAACATTAAGAAAAAATATGACTCTTTTAAAAATATTTAAAAATTATTAATTATATATAATAAAAGTGAGGTGATTTGAATTTTAACAAATATATTTTTGTTATTTTTACAAGGATTACGTGAAGCCTCAGGAGGCTTTTTTGACCAATTTTTCATGAGATGTACTGAATTTGGAAATATACACATAATCCTATTTTTAATAGGAATACTATATTGGGCGTATGACAAAAAATTTGGAGAATACCTATTGGTATCTTTTGCATTTTCACGTCTTTTAAATAGTTTCATTAAACTTACAGCATGTGTATATCGTCCTTGGATTGAAGATCCTAAAATTCATCCTTATGAAGGAGCTTTAAAAGATGCAACTGGATATTCACTTCCTAGTGGACATTCAACATCTTCCGGAATATTGTTTCTGGGGACATTTCTTAAAGGAAATTTCACAAAAGGATTTAAAATTTTTTCAATAATCTGTTTATTGTTAATCTGTTTTTCCCGTTGTTATCTTGGAGTTCACAGTTTATTGGATATTGTTGTCGGTTTAGTAATTGCCTTTGCATCATTATGGATTGTCGGAAAATTATTTGAAAAACTAGATGATAACCCTAATTTTGACTTAATTTTATTGGGTGCAGGAATAGTATTTTCTATATTGCTTATAGCATATGCTACATTTAAATCATACCCAATGGATTATAATGCTGCAGGCAAATTAATTGTTGAACCTGCCAAAATGGCTCTTGAAGCATATAAGGATGTAGGATTTTGTATGGGTATATTAATATCTTGGGTAATTGAAAGAAGGTTCATTAATTTTTCCTGTGAAGGACCTATTGAACGTAGATTTTTAAGAATTGGTGGAGCTTATATTGGATATATGATTATTATGAACATATTATATCCATTGATAAAAAGCAGTTTCAATCCACAAATTTCAAACCTTTTAAATTTCTTTATTTTCCCGTTCTTTGTGATGTTAATTGTACCTGCAATCATCAAATTCTTCCAAAATCGAAGCAAAGATGTTTATGAGGATACCTCATGAACATTATTTAATTTTTTTTCTCATTTCAAATACTAAAATTTTTAGAAAAACATTAATTAATAACAAAATTCAAAATAAATAATAATGTATTCACAAACTAAAATAGCCATTCCAATTTTTCAAGCAAAAATTGATGAAGTAATAGAAGTTGCAAATGACTGCATTGATAAAGGTGCAGATATTTTAGAGTTTAGAATAGATGCTCTTGAAAATCCTGATTTTAAAGAAATAAAACAAGCAATTGAAGAAATCAATTTTCCAATGATTGCAACTAATAGAATATCGACTGAAGGAGGATCTTTTAAAGGTTCTGAAGAAGAAAGAATTGATATTTTATATAAATGTGCTGATTTAGTTGAATATGTTGATATCGAACTTCAAAGCGATGATAAATATATAAATAAGATTCATGATACTGGAGTTAAAACAATTGTATCATACCACGATTTTGAAAAAACTCCCGAAATTGATGAAATAACATACATCGTTAACAAAGAATTAGAGCTTGGAGACATTGCCAAAGTCGCATTTATGCCTAACGACTTAGATGACACTTTAAAAGTATTGGCAATTCTTTCCCACTGCGACAATACTATTGCTATTTCCATGAGTGATTTAGGCAGTTATACCAGAGTTATGGCTTCCAAATTTAATTCACCTATTACATTTGCTGCAGGCAGGGATGCTACTGCTCCAGGACAAATTGATATCGAAACTATGAAGGCATTATTAAATATGGATTTAAATATCATGGAATAGGTGATTTAAATGGCCAGTAAGGGTACTTTAGTTATAGGTGCTATAGTAATAATTTTACTTGTTTTTGCAGGATACTTCCTATTTATTGGAGAATCCGTAGATGTTTATATTGATGGGGAAAATGTTACTTCTAGAGCAACGGTTTCTCCATTTTCCGGTGTTGATACGACTGCACTGAATAAAGAAATCTGTAACTACACATTTCAAACAATGAATAGTACAGATGGAGATATGAAAACTCTGCAACAGGGAATTTCAAGAATCTGTCTTAATCATGGTCTTGACAAGGTAAAAGTTCATATCGATTCAACTTTAGGTCCTAATAAAATTCCAATTGTTTTCCATGTTCAGGGAAACTCAATGTATCCAACTTTAAATGACGGACAAACTGTAACCGTTGAAAAAACAAAAAACGTTAATGTAGGTAACATTGTAGTGGCTAATTCCTCAGAATATGGTGTTATAGTAAAAAGAGTTTCAGATGTTAAAGGCAATCAGGTTTATCTAACAAGCGATAACAAAAATGTAAACTACGAATACAAAAACGGTGCCACATATGAAACAAAAGGCATTACCACTTGGGTAAACATTAATGATATTTACGGTGTTGTTCAGATTTAATCATTAACACCCTGAAAAATCATTAAAATTAATTTAAAAAATAATAATTAGATAGTGCAGCATTAAACTGCACCATCACCTTCTTCACCTGTTCTAATTCTGATTACATTATCAACCGGATAAATAAATATTTTTCCATCCCCTATATTTCCGGTACGGGCTGATTTTTTTATTGCATCAACAATCAAATCCACACCTTCATCTTTTACAATAATTTCAATACGTGTCTTTGGAATTAAATCAATACAATAACTGGATCCACGATATGACTCCTTAATTCCACGCTGACTTCCTCTTCCTTTGACTTCAGAAACATTCATTCCTTCACAGCCTACTTCCAATAATGCTTTTTTTACATCCTGATATTTTTCTTGTCTTATTATTGCAACTACACTTTTCATTTAAATCATCCTAGTTAAAATTGTATGCTGATTCTTCGTGAATATTTGAATCCAATCCTCCGATTTCTTCTGATTCATCAACTCTAATTCCAATGGTTTTATCTATTATTTTAGCAACCACAAAACTGATAGTGAATGCATATGCCATTGTTGCGATTACACTGATAATCTGTATTAGAACCTGTTCGGGATTTCCATAAATCAATCCTGCAGTTCCGCCGATTGCAGGCACTGCAAATATTCCCGTTGCAATAGCACCCCATACTCCAGACATACCGTGAATTCCCCATACATCCAAAGCATCATCATAACCGAGTTTGGCTTTTAGGGAATAAATTGCGAAATATGAAATTAATGGAGCTACAGCACCAATAATTAATGCTCCGAAAACATCAACAAATCCTGCTGCCGGAGTAATTGCAACCAAACCTGCTACTCCACCAGAAATTGCACCTAAAACAGTTGGTTTTCCAACAATGAGAGAATCCAATAATGTCCATACGATTAATGCAGTTGCAGCAGAGACGTTAGATACTATTATTGCATTTGCTGCAAGACCGTTTGCTGCAAGGCCGGAACCTCCGTTGAATCCCATCCATCCAAACCAGAGTAATGCTGCACCAAGTACTGCATATCCTAGATTATGTGGAATTAATGATATATCTTTTCTTCTTCCTAAAACCAATGCTACTGCCAATGCTGAAACCCCGGAATTAATATGAACAACAGTTCCTCCTGCAAAATCCAGAGCATTCATTTGCATCAGCCATCCTCCACCCCACACCCAGTGTGCGATAGGGATATAAACTAAACAAGCCCATATTGGAATAAATAATATCCATGCTTTTGTTTTCATCCTTCCGACAAGTGCTCCAGATATTAATGCTGCAGTCAATCCTGCAAAAGCACACTGAAACATTACAAATAGCAGTGTTGGTATTGATCCGGTCAAATCATCCAATCCTATTCCCTGTAGGAAGAAATTGGACGGGGAACCAATAAATCCATATAATGACGGTTCACCGAATGCAAACTGATATCCGAAAATTACCCAAATTAAACTTAATATTGAAAATGCAATGAAAGTTAAAAACATTGTATTTAAAACATTCTTTTTCTTACTCAATCCTCCATAAAAAAATGCGACAGCAGGAATACTCATCAATAAAACTAAAAGAGTACATATTAAAATCCATGCCGTGTCACCTGCACTAAAAACATCCATGTTATCTTACCATAATTATTTTCTATATAAATTTTAGTCGGAAGACGGCTTCCTACTTCCGACAAATAAATATTGAACTTCAAAGTATATAAGTTTTTAGATGAAACTAAAAAAAATTGAAAAGATTAAATAATAATTTAAATAAAGATAAATTACAAGTAATGTTTAAAAACAAAAAAAATTAAATGATAATTTCCTAAATCAAAATAAAAAATTTGTGTTATTATGAAAGAATCAATCCAAGTATATTTATTTGTATTTGCAATTGTTGCAGTAATGGCATTTCTTTTAAGTGGAGTATTTGCCAATATCGTAGTTATAGACAATTCTAACTCTACAAAACTAACTGCAATTGAAGATGACTCATTTGAACCGCACCAAATTGAAAACGTCAAAGTTATTGTTCCAAAAGTTCAAAACAAAACTCAGACAAATAATAATAACACAACAATACTTAACAACATTACAAACGGCATAATTGAAGTAGTTGATGAAGTAATACCTAAACCAACAGGTGGTCAAGTTGGATAAAAAAAATAAATTTATAAGGGATAGTGTCTACGGAGATATCAACTTATCTAAATTTGAAGTTGAAGTAATGGATATGCCACAATTTCAGCGTATACGAAGAATTAAACAGCTAGGATTAATCAGTTTAATATATCCTGGAGCAAATCATACCCGATTTGAGCATTGTATTGGAACAATGAATTTAGCATCAAAACTAGCTACAAAATTAAATTTAAGTGATGATGAAATTGAATTGGTTAGAATTTCAGGTCTTCTTCATGACGTTGGACATGGCCCATTTTCACACGTGTCTGAAGGAGTACTTTCATTTCCCCACGAGGAACTTACAAAACATGTAATTGAAAAAACATCAATGCATGATTTGCTCAGTGAAAAATTCGATACCAAGGAAATTGTTGAAATTATCAACGGTAATGGAAAGTTAGGCCCAATTATTTCCGGAGAATTAGATGTTGACAGAATGGATTATCTTTTAAGAGACTCCCATAATACAGGTGTAGCATATGGAGTAATTGATTATGAAAGAATAATATCTAATTTAACCTTGGAAAACGAATTAGTTCTTGACATCAAAGGAGTTCAGGCAGCAGAAGGAGCTCTAGTATCAAGATACTTTATGTATCCAAGTGTTTATCAGCATCACACCACAAGAATCGTTAATGCAATGTTTAGAAAAGCATTGAAAAGAGAAATAGAATCCGGAAAAATAAAAGAAACTGATATGTACAAATACGATGATTCCGACATTATTTCTTTATTCAGACAAAGTGATGATGAAATTGTTAGGGATATGATTAATAGACTGGATAACCGTATCCTACCTAAAAGAGTAAAATCAATAAGATTAGACAACTTTAAAAATCCTGAAAAATTATATAAAATAGAGCATAAAGATCTTAGAAAAGCTGAAGCGGAAATAGCTGAGGATTTTGATATGGACAAAGATTATGTTTTCATTAATATAGCAGAATATCCTCGTTTTGATGAAATGAAAACACAGGTTAATGTAGAAAATAAATTATATCCATTGACTAAAATTTCAAATATTATTGGGGCATTAAGTAAAGCAAGATTCAATATCCCTGATATTAGTGTTTATGTTCCGCAGGAAGAAAAGGAAAGATTTGATAAATTAAAATTAGACCACTATTTGGACTTGCCTGAAGTGGACAGAGAAAAATTCTATGGAATACATTATGATCAAATCAAACTATTTTAAGTGATATGATGATTGTTGTTGCAATAACCGGAGCAAGTGGAGTAATATATGGAATAAGATTACTTGAAGTTCTGAAAGACTTAAAAATTGAAAATAGTTTAATTATAAGTGATGCTGCTAAAACTGTGATAAAATCAGAAACAGACTGGGAGCTGGAAAGCATTAAAAAATTAGCAGACAATTATTATGAATTTGATGACTTGACTGCATCCATTAACAGCGGTTCATTCAAATTTGACAGTCTGGCCATTGTACCATGTTCCATGAAGACATTATCATCAATAGCAAATGGATATGGAAACAATACAATTACAAGAGTGGCTGATGTCAGTTTAAAAGAAAGAAGACCTACCGTAATTGTTCCAAGAGAAACACCACTTAGAACTGCACATATAAAAAATATGCTTACCTTATCACAAGAAGGAGCTATAATTTTACCTGCAATGCCGGGATTTTATTCAAATCACGACACTGTTGACAATCAGATTAATTTTGTCGTAGGTAAAATATTGGACTCTTTAGACATAGAAAATAATCTATTTAAAAGGTGGGAGTAAATGTTAGAAGATATGGATTTTATTAAATCATGCGATGTTCCCGGTCCTACAAAAGAAGCCATAAGAGCAATAATACTCTACAAATCTGATGTTAAAGATACTGATAATGTGGTGGATGTAGGATGTGGAACTGGAGGCATTACATGTGAATTTGCTCAAAGAGCCAAAAGTGTAACCTCCATCGATATAAATCCTGAAGCTATTGAAATAACTCAGAAAAATCTTGATAAATTCAGACTTGGAGATAATGTCACGTTAATTTGTGGTGATGGAGCCGAGGCACTGAATGATGTTGATGATATTGACATTGCCATTGTTGGGGGCAGCGGCAGGCAATTGGAAAACATTTTAGAGCTGATTGACTCCAGATTAAATTCCAAAGGAAGAATTATCGTTACTGCAATACTGGTTGACACTAAAGTCGAAGCGGTGAACAAACTCAAAGACCTTAATTACAATCCAAGCATAATGGAAGTAAATATATCAAAAGGCAGAGTTCTTGACCGCGGTATTATGATGATGAGTGAAAATCCAATAGCCATAATAACAGCTAAAAAAAGATAATTTTGGGGATTAAAATGGATGACCATAACAGATGGAAAATTAAGTTTTCAATAATAATGGTAATAGCAATAATCGTTATTTATGGATCAAACATACTTATATTAAAAGATCCTGAACATGTTATTTCCTATATATGGACTCATTTAGGATTCATTCCTGTAGATATTCTTATTGTAGCATTTGTACTTGATGAGATTATTGCAAAAAAAGAAAAGGAAGCAATGATGGAAAAATTAGACATGATTATGTCCACATTCTTTTCTGAAATAGGAAATGATTTAATTAGCCAATTGAGTTCTGTAAATACACATAAAGCAGATACAAAATATTTGGAATCTATAAAAAATTGGACAGATAAAGATTATGAAAATAAATTAAAAGAAATCAAAAATACAGACATTTCATTTAAAGCAAATGTTGCACCTGAAGATAGGGAAGAGTACCTAACAAACATTAGAGATTTATTAATTAACAAAAGAGAATTCATTGTTGGCTTAATTAATAACCCTAATTTACTTGAAAAAGAAGAATTTTCCGGCTTACTGAATGCGATACTTCATTTAGATGAAGAACTTGAACACAGACCTGATTTAAGTAAAGTATCAGATATCGACTTCAATCATTTGAACGGAGACATGCAAAGAGTATACAACAAATTAATTCATGAATGGATTTACTATCTAAGATATCTCAACAAGCATTATCCTTACATGATTGCATTAATCATACGTACCAACCCATTTGATGAAAGTGCAGATGTTTATGTGAAGGAATAAAAAAATGAAATCCAGTATTATTTTATGTGGAGGGCAGAGTAGAAGAATGGGTCAGGATAAAGGATCTATGATAATTAAAGACAAACCCATGATTAAATACATACTTTCCACATTAAATAATGAAATAGATGAAGCTATAATTGTTTTAAATGACTGTGAAAGAATCGGCAAATATAAGGATTTCATAAATCCAAATGACTACACATACAGGATAAAATTTGTAGAAGATAAAATCAAAAATAAAGGTCCCATATCAGGCATTCTGACCGGACTTGAAAATATTACAACCGAATATGCAATAGTGTTTCCCTGCGATAATCCATTTATCAGCAAAAATACTATTCAAACTCTTTTTAGTGAAATTACAGAAAATTTACAGGCCGTTGTACCTTACCATGACCCGGAAAATAAATTAAAAACATCAGAACCCCTGCATTCAATATATAATAAAAATATTATTCCATTAATAAATGAACTGATTCTAAAAGATTCCCTGCATATAAAAGGAATAATAGAAAAAATAGAAACCAAATATGTTCTGATAGACAATAAAAAAATATTAAAAAAAGAATTTAGAAATCTCAATCGTCCAGAGGACTTAGAGATATTCAATTAAATCTTTTGTTTTTGAAATTGCAGTATTTACAGCAGTGAATATATCATCTTTAGTTAATGGATATTTTCCACCTTTCTGCATAGCACAAATTCTACCTTCGCGGGTAACACCAACATTTAAACGAGCACTAGCAACACGTTCTTCATCCAAACTTGGATCAATAACCATTTTATCACCAATTTTAACGAAAGTACACATAGCCACTTCATTATTTATTGGTAAATCAAAGGTATTTTCTTTATCGAGAACAACTTCATCATCAACAATTGATGCAGTTGGTAATTTTGTGCTTTTAAGTGCAGCCATAACAGCAAGTTCAGCAGCATCAAAGAGGTTACCGCAGTTATCTATGATATGTAAATCAATAAATAACATCCAAACATGTTTACCTTCTTCAACACAGAGTTTATCCAATTCAACTAATTCACTTTCACGGATTCCTCTATCAACAACACGTGCAAGTTCAATAGAATCGTCACTAGGTGGTCCTGGCTCAAAAGTAGGATCAGCCATTGGCAACATTTCACAATTAGTCATTAATACACCTAAATCAGGAGTATCTGGGAATGGACTACCAAGTTGAGGTTTAATACCAACAATAACTTGAGTTCCACCAAGTTTTACTCTTGCAGAACCTTCAGCTTTAGAAATAACATTAGTTTCAATAGAAATGTCCCTATATTCATCAAGTGCCCTACCATCTTCACGTTTATCATTTATGATAAGGTTTGTAATACTTTCTCTTGTAATTTCTGGTACTATATCCATATTAACCACCTATTCTGTAGAGTATTTTTTCATTAATGCCTCTTTTTGAAGCTCACTAACTTTCATACATCCTTCCATAGCTAAATCAATAGCTTGTTGGAATTCTTCTTCAGTTAAATCCCCATCACTTTGGAGTAAAGTAATTTCACCAGTTCTTGGCATTATAGCAATAGGAACATCAGCTTGTCCTTCTTTATCTTCAACTTCAGATAAATCCAAAACAACTTCATCATTAACTTTTCCTGCTGCACAACCTACAACAATATCTTTCATAGGTACACCAGCATCAACAAGAGCAACAGCGGCGGCTGTAATTCCAGCACAACGGGTTCCACCTTCTGCTTCAATTACTTCAATATAAATATCAACCATTGAACGTGGATAATTTTCTAACATTAAAGCAGGTCTTAATGCATCAGCAGTAATTTTTGAAATTTCTGCAGATCTTCTATCTGGACCAGGCCTTTTTCTATCATCAACTGAAAATGGTGCCATATTATATCTGCATCTAATTACACCAGTATTTGGTTCAAGTAATCTTCTAATATATGATTCTCTAGGGCCATAAACAGCAACTAAAATTTTATTTCCACCAACTTCAAGATAAGCGGAACCATCAGCACGTTCAAGAACGCCTGCTTCAATTTTAATAGGACGTAATTCATTGTACTTCCTACCATCCTCTCTAATCATCTCGGACATCTTATCAACCTCATAAACAGAAATTATCGATTGTTTAATATAAATGAATTATTATTTGAATTATCGCTGTAGGATAAATTTTTATCTTTTTGGCTTTTCTTTTTTAATTCTTTGATAACATCATAAAAATTTGGTTTATCCTCAGCTTCGTCATCACTTTCTTTTGGAGCTTCCTCATTATCTTCAGGTGAAGATTCTTCATCAGTTTCTTCAGGAGCTTCTTCATCAACATCTTCTGGAGCTTCTTCAGGAGTTTCGTCTTCAACTTCACTTTCAGCTTCAGCTTTTTCTCTTTCTTCTTGCTCTAACTCTTCTTTAAAATTTTGGAGCTTAGGTTTTTCCAATACAAATTCTTCTTCAACTTCTTCTTCTGGCAATTCACCATCAATAGCTAAGCATAATTTGTTTTTAATTTTATTAGTCAAACCGGAGGTATGAGCCTCAGCTTCAATAGTATGGATAATTTCTCGGGTAAGTTGTTCCATGTCTTCGTCTCCTTTAACCCAAACGAGACCATTTTGACCAACAACAATTTTACAATTGGTTTTATTCTTAATCATGTTGATCATAGAACCTTTTTTACCAATTAATCTAGGAACTTTGGTTGGAGAAATATCAACAATAATTCCTCCTTTAAATTTACCCAAACCACGGCCTTTTAAACCAAGTTTAGCCTTTTTAACTTCATCTACATCAATTACTCTTAAAAAAAGTACATCTCCAACATCATATACTTTACTAAGTTCTTTTTTATCCCTACCAAATACTTCAAAAGCAGGCAAAATTCCGGAATATGGAGAATTGATGTCTACATCCCACATTGAGAATCTAACATCATTAATCTTACCGATTACAACATCTCCTTTTTTAGGAACATATTTGCTTTTGAGAGGGATTACGCGAATTTTCTTATTTCTTAGAGAAACCAATCCGATTAAAGAAGAACAAATTTTGTCACCTTCTTTAAAAGTTCCTCTTCCTGGATAATATTCATCATCAGCCAATATTTGACCAGGAATTACTAAATTTTTATCTTCCACATATATCATAAAAATCCCACTCTATGAACATGAATATAAATTTATTTAATAGTTTTTGTCTCTGCTTCACCACTTGAAATCTCAGCCATTTTAGCAGAAAAAGAATCTTGAAGACCTCCAGGCATTTCAACAATACCTATCCAAGAACCATCTTGTTGCCATTCTTCATTAATAATTTCTCCAAATCCGTGAATAACAGAATATGCACTACCTGCTGCAGAACCAGGTAAACGAACAGCTACTTTAACTTTTTCAAACTTGATTGGAATGAGCGGTTTAATAGCTTTAAGTGCAGTTTGAACTTGCTGATCTACAGAAGTAAATGGATCAAATCGAACTTTTGCCTCATCACATGCATTTTCAATCCTTTGAACAGGATGAGGAAGTCCATTTTGAGGATTGATAGCTTCTTTAGCTATCGTATTAATAACAAGTTTTCTTTTATCTTCCTGCATTTGCCTTTTCTGTTCCGCAGTCAATTGGACGGTTCCTTTTTCAAGGATAATTCTTGAAACTTCAATAGGATCTGTAGTTTCAAAAATTTTATTCATTGCTTCTTCTGAAGCTTTATCCCCTTTTTTGGAGTCTTTAAATATTTCTTCAACAGCTAAAAGATCTTCAATGGCAACATCCTGTCCATCAGGGTTTCTAAATTCAGCTGCCAAATCCGGGTCAACCAATATTTCAAAATGTTCACCACAATATTCATATTTAGCTATTATTGCTTCATCCACATTTACCATTGAAACATCCCTCAACTTTAATTAATTAAAAACATTATTTATCTTCACTTTCTTCGGATGCATCTTCTTCTACAACTTCTTCTTCACTGAGAACAGATTCAATATAAGAAGTTACGTCATCTTTAGAAAGTTTAACATATTTACCATCATCTTTTTTAATGATAGCTATTTCAACATTATCTGATGTAGTATCATGTTCAGTAGCTTCATTAATAGCAGTTATTGCTAATGCAATAGCATCATCAATAGATAAATCTTCTTTATATTGTTCTTCGAAAATTTCCATTGCAGCAGATCTTCCTGAACCAATAGCAGTTGCTTTGTATTGGATTAAAGCTCCACTTGGATCTGTTTCGAATAATTTACATTCACCATTATACACTCCACCAATAATTAAAGCAGAACCAAATGGTCTTACTCCACCATTTTGTGTGTACAATTGTAACATATCACATAATTTTTTAGCTAAACTATCTACTCTAATAGGTTCACTATAAGTTATTTTATTTATTTGAGCTTCTACTCTTGCTCTTTCGACTAATGCTCTTGCATCAGCTACAAGACCAGAAGTAGCTGCACCAATATGGTCATCAATCTTAAATAATTTTTCAATAGATGATGATTCCACTAAAGTAGAAGTAGTTCTTTTGTCTACTGCTAAAACAATACCCTCAGGGCATTTTACACCAATTGAAGTGGTACCTCTTTTAACAGCTTCTCTTGCATATTCAACTTGGAAAAGTCTTCCATCTGGGCTAAATACAGTGATAGCCCTATCATATCCAGCATTTTGTAAAGGTTGCATATTAATACCTCACATTTAATAATTAATTTTATAAATATAAATAATACTTTTTTCAACAGCTAAAAAACACAAAATTAAAACCAAATCTCCATGAAAAGGTAATTTTAATTTTAATCATAAATAATAATTAAAATGTATTTTTCTTTTATTCCCATAAATTCAGTACTTATTTATATAGTTAATACATTAATAAATGTTTCTATTTTATTCTTACAAAAAGTAATTAAATAAATTTTGAACATCCTTTTATAGTACCTGAAATACCGATGCAGGTAATCGAAATAGCTTTTCTATTATACTTATATGTTAATGCCAAACTGGATCTTACTTCATCTTCAAAGTCCCTTTGACATCTTAAAATAGCTTTATACTCATTGTAAAAAGAAAAATCTTCATTCGGAATCAATTCAATAGTCCATAAATTAAAATTAGATGTGTTGTTTTCTCCCTGAAAACGAACACATGAATCCCAGACAATTGAAGTGAAATCATTTTTAGATAACTCTTCTTCAGATTTAATTTCCAAAACAAGATAATGATTATGTTTTCTTTGAGATTTTGGAAGAACCTTGAGTTTCATCTAATCAACCACCCTAACACCGGATAAAATCATGTTTTTTCTATCCTTATTAAATTCAATTATATCCTCTGCAGTTTTAAAAGAAGATTCAACTTCAGGAAAAGTTAATCCTGTCTGAGTAAAAACAGCTTTAAAATCTTTAACTGTTCGAATATCTAATATGGATTCTGCACCTGATGATAAAATTAATGGAAACTCATATTTCCTATACAGTTTATAGATATCCCTAAAATTAGACAGCACTTTTGATCTGTGTGACAGATATGATTTTAAAATATCATTAAACACAAGCTCTATAGCTACATTATTATCCTTTGCTTCACGTGCCAGAATATGATTTAAACCAGAATCATATCTTTTAAAATAAGGTTTTGACAATACATCAATTTGAATATTTTCTACACATGCACGATTTACCTTTAAATTACCTCCCAAAACAGAAATGCATGATGATTTATTTCTATACTTTCTGGCAATTTTTCTAATCTCAGAAGGGTTATTTGATTCTATAATTAAAGTATAATCAATATCAATGACATCTTTTAACTCATTTTTTAAATCGTTTTTAAAAGTTAAAGCATTGTCAAATTCAATTTGATTATATGAAAAGTTTATATGCTCCCAACCATAAGCAGAAGCCTGCATAGCTAAGATTAAATTTTTATCATAACTATTTCCCTTAATATTCAAATCAAACATAGTAAACATTTTATTATTTTATATTTAATTAATTTTACTAAAAAATAATTAAAAGTTGAGAAATTAATCTCAACCAGAAATAGTTATTTTATTTGAAATTACTGCACCATTTTTATACATTGATGTAATAATGTATTCACCAGGCATTAAATTAATATTTAAACGAGCAATACCTGCATTATCGGTTATCCTATCATAAAATACTCCATTAATATTTAAAGTAATCGTTTGACCAGCATAAGGTTTACCTTGTCCATCAAGAAGTTTTACTTCAAATTTTGTGCCGTCACGATATTTCATTCTAAGATCTTTAGCTTCCAAAATAGGTAAAACTTTAATGGTATTGGCCAAACTTAATCCATTATACTCAATTGTTGCAATATAAGTTCCTGGATTTAAGTTAATATTCAGAGTAATATATCCATTTGCATCAGTTGTTCGGGTATAGAAAACACCATTTATATTTATTATAGCACTAACTCCAGCACCAACAGGATTACCCTGATTGTCAAGCAATCTAAAAGTAAACTGGGATGCATTTTTATAGTACTTAATCAAGTCATGGTTTTCCACTATTGAAGATAACACTTTAATGGTATTTGCATGCTGTTCTCCATTGGATGGATTTATGGCAGTTAGAATATATTCTCCAGGATTTAAGTTAATAGTTAATTTAACAATTCCCGCCTCATCTGTTGTTCTAGTGTAAAATACGCCATTTATATTAAATTTAACATCAGTATTTTTTAATATGTTTCCTTGAGAATCCATAAATTTAGCATAATACTGCGTTCCATTCCTAAATATTTTAGTAATGTCACTGGCTACAATAGTTGACTTAACAGTAACAGTAGAATATGCTTTTGTACTATTATATTCAACAGTTACATTATATACACCTGAATCCAAGTTAATAGCCATTGATGCAACACCATTTTCATCAGTTGTTCGTTTATAATCCATACCATTAATATTAATAGAAATTGTTGCATTATTAAGTGCTTTGTCATTATACTTTAATGTAACAATAAATCTTTCAGAACCGCGATAATATTTAGTAACATCAGGTGCAGAGATAGTGATTTGAGATTTTTTTACAGTAAAGGAGGTATTTCCTCTAACAGAATTATATTTCTCATTACCACTGTAGATTATTTCAATATTATAGTTTCCATCTTTTAAATTAGGAATAGAAATATTGGCAACACCTTTATTAACATCAGCAGAATATTTTTTGCCATTAACAATAGTGCTTACATTACCTGTTGCATCCTTAGGCAAAACAACATTAATAACTTCAGATTCATCATCATAAATATCTGAAGATGAAATATTCATATCCTTATCTAAAAGCGTAGGCAATATTGTAAATAGATTACTTGCTTCAAGATCTTCATAAATAGTCTTGACAATATAGTCTCCAGGCTGTAAAGAAGCAGTCAAATAGGCATAACCCTTAGAATCAGTGATGCTTTCATAAGTAGTATTTTCAATTGTGAATTCTACTTTTTGATTGGAAATGCCTTTTCCATCATATCCTATAATCCTAGCGGCAAATCTATCTGATTCATTATAATATTTTGTTAAATCCTGTGTAATTATTTTAATTGGATAAATTACAGTAAAACTTGCTTTATCAGAGCTATTTAAATAGGTTCCATTATCATCAGTGAAAACAGCAGTTATATTATAATCACCAGATTTAAGATTATTTAAAGTTAAAACAGCAACACCATCACTATCCACACCAACAGTATCATTTAAAACACCATTAATGTAGAAACTAACCTTACCCTGAGTAGCATTGACAACGGCAGTAGCAGTTAAAGGCTCACCAACCAACAAAGTACCATTACTCAAAGACAAAGACAGAACAGTATTAACCGGCTTAATATCAATTAATTTAATGACATATGAGAAAAAGTAATAATCAATAGTATTGAATATAACTAAAATATCATATTGGCCCGCTTGAGTAAATGAAATCGTTTTATTGGCAACAGAATCAACTAATTCAACGGTATAAGCATCACCTTCAATATAAAAGAACACTTCACCATCTTTAATATAATCACCGAACTGATCTTTAACCCTAACCTGAAGAGTATAATTCTTATTGATTGTCCAATCACAATCCCAACCACTGACTTCAATAAAAGTCATTGAAAATACAGTAAATTCTGTTTTATCAGAGCTATTTAAATAAATGCCTTCATCATCACTGAAAACAGCGGTTAGATTATACTCACCATAATAAAGATTACTTAATGTTAAAACAGCAACACCATCACTATCGACATCAACAGTACCATTTAAAATACCATTAATGTAGAAACTAACTTTACCCTGAGTAGCATTGACAACAGCAGTAGCAGTTAAAGAATCATCAACAAATATGATATCCTCATCCAAAGACAAAGATAAAGCAGTTTGGAGAGGAGAAACATCAACTAACTTTGTAATATTTGAGGAATAATAATAATCAACGGCATTGAATAAAACTGTAATATTATGTTCACCAACTTGAGTAAATAAAACAGTCTTATTAGCAACAGAATCGACTAACTTAACAGTGTAAGCCTTACCATCAATTAAAAAGACCACATCACCATCATCAATATAATCGCCAAACTGATCTTTAACTCTAACCTGAAGAGTAACATTTCCGTTAACCTTCCAATCACAATCCCAACCACTAACTTCAGGAACAGTATTGGAATAAACAGAAAATGCAGACCTATTGTTAAAGGCTCACCAACCAACAAAGTATCATTACTCAAAGACAAAGACAAAACAGTATTAACCGAATCAATAGTAATTAACTTAGAAACATTTGATGAACAATAATAATCAACGGCATTAAATAAAACAGTAATATTATGTTCTCCAGCCTGATTGAATGAAATAGTTTTATTGGCAACAGAATCTACTAGTTTAACTGTATAAGGCTTATCATCAATTAAAAAGGTTACATTGCCATAATCAACATAATCGCCAAACTGATCTTTAACCCTAATCTGAAGAGTAACATTTCCGTTAACCGTCCAATCACAATCCCAACCACTAACTTCAGGAACAGTATTGGAATAAACAGAAAATGCAGACCTATTAGAACTATTCAAATAAGTACCCTCATCATCGGTGAAAACAGCAGTTACATTATAACCACCATAATAAAGATTATCTAAAACTAAACGAGCAACACCATCAATATTCACATCAACAGTATCATTTAAAATATCATTAATATAGAAAAGCACTTTACCCTGACTAGCATTAACAACAGCAGTAACCGTTAAAGGCTCACCAACCAACAAAGTATCATTACTCAAAGACAAAGACAAAACAGTATTAACCGGATTAATAGTAATTAACTTAGAAACATTTGATGAACAATAATAATCAACGGCATTAAATAAAACAGTAATATTATATTGGTCTGCCTGAGTAAATAAAACAGTCTTATTGGCAACAGAATCAACCAATTTAACAGTATAAGGCTCATCATCAATTAAAAATGTTACATTGCCATAATCAACATATTCACCTAACTGATCTTTTACCCTAACCTGAAGAGTATAATTCCTATTGATTGTCCAATCACAATCCCATCCATTAACTTCAACAAAAGTTTTCAAAAAGACATCAAATGATGTTTTATTAGAGCTATTTAAATACCCACCTTTATCATCAGTAAAAACGGCAGTTACATTATAACTACCATAATAAAGATTATCTAAAACCAAACGAGCAACACCCTCTCCATCAACATCAACAGTATCATTCAAAACATCATTAATATAGAAAAGCACTTTACCCTGAGTAGCATTAACAACAGCAGTAACCGTTAAAGAATCACCAACCAACAAAGTATCATTACTCAAAGACAAAGATAAAGACGTGTTAAGAGGATAAGCCTCAATTAACTTGGTAATATTTGAAGGATAATAATAATCAGTTGCATTGAATAAAACTGTAATATTATGTTGTCCCCCATGAGTGAATAAAACTGTCATATTAGCAGTAAAATTAATCAATTTAACAGTATAAGGCTCATCATCAATTAAAAATGTTACATTGCCATAATCAATATAATCACCAAATGAATCTTTCACCCTAACCTGAAGCATATAATCCTTATTAATTGTCCAATCACAATCCCATCCACTAACTTCAATTGTGGTATTTAATTTTCCATATTTGGTAAATCCTTTTACTGGAATTACACCACCAAGTCTTTCAAAAGCACTATACCAATTTTTACCATAATCATCTGAATAATAAGACATACCCTTTATGGCAAAACGTGAATTTTTAGAATATTCAAAGAAATACAATAAAGGCTTTTGGTTATTTAAATTAGTTATCATAAATATGACATCAAAAGTATCACCCTTTTTAATAGGAACATATTTGGTTAAAGGAATAGTGAAATATCCTGCAGTAGTATTTCCCTGTTGTGAATGTTTTAATTGATTATTAACATATATTGAAATAGTATAATTTGAATCATCACTGAAATAAGTTGAAACTGCAGATAACAACTCATCACTTTCAGCCAAAAATGAATTTCCAATTCCTAATGAAGTAGTATCTGCCTGTAATGTTGCGAAATTTGAAATTTGAATCTCATATTGATAATTTTTATCATAATGATTAGTATCATTTAAAACAAATGTAAATGAAGGTTGAATAATATTACCTACTCTTGAAAAGTATAAATCATAATAAGAAACATAGAAATAACCATTTTCACCCCAATCTGGTCCCCAACTATTACGAACAATAAATGCACCATCTCCAGGAGGTGTTGTTTTAAATTTCTCTTTAGAATAATTATCATCCCAACCAACAATTGAAACATCGTGATTTGTTTGTAAATTTCCAACATTAACATAATAAGATACCTTATCATTAGCAAGATAAGCATCTGAATAATACATACTAGTTACAACAGCACCATATTTTACAATAGCTTCCTTAATCCCATCATTATCCGTGTATGACATTCTTGGAAGGAAAACAACATTTTGAACATGTGTTATGGCATCATATAATAAAGATAAAGAATTTGGTGAATATATCTCTTCCTCTTCAGATATAGGACCTAACCAACTAGCAAAATAACCAATTGTCATAAAGAAGTTTCCGCCGGAATTAGGTACGGATGCAAAATTACCATAATCAGAAAATCTGGAAACTAAATTCTTTAAATTCTCTTCTGAAAAATCATAAGCAGTACCATTGGCTTTTACCACACATGATTCTAAAGCAGCCATCGCTGCGAAAGCCCAGCAATTACCCTGTTCAAGTTGATTTTTAACTTCAGTAAGATTATAATGCTCCCTCATATCATATCTACTATCAAGGACAACCGGACTATTTTCAATTTCGAAAATATCATATTTTTCAGGTCTTTGATTTAAATCTAAAAGCGTCATATTAAATGAATCCGGTGAACTACTATTTGTCACATTAATATTATTCGGATTACCCAAGCAATAAATATCCCCACCATAATCTGCAGTGTTGTCATTAAAAGTTAAATTATTTAAAATGGCTGAAGAAACTTCATCGACATATAAACCACCTCCTTCATGAGCATGATTTGAGTTAAATGTTGAATACATGATTGAAGTAGTATTGTACATTTTATAAACTGCACCACCTTTAGTTGCACTATTATTTGTGAAATTCAGATTTGAAAATAATGCTGAAGAATATAAATCACAAATAGCACCACCTATTAAAGAACTGCAATTTGCAAATACTGAATCATAAAAATACATTTTTGAATACATTGAATAAATCGCACCAGCGGATGAAATGGAAGTATCATTAATAAATCTAGCTCCCTCAATATAGAAATATGGGCTATTGATGGCAATTATTGCTCCACCATAGGATGTCGCATAATTATTTATTAAATTTGAATTAAGTATTGCCAATTGATAATTAACTATATAAACCACACCACCACTATAAGCTTTATTATATCTCAAGTCAGAATTGTTTAATAAAATACTAGATATAGCATAAATAGCACCGCCCTCTCTTGAAGCAGTGTTATTAATAAATTTAGAATCATGAATAAGCATTTGATAATTTGGAGTAAATATTGCACCCCCATCAAATAGTGCTTTATTGTCAATAAACGTACAATTTTTCAATTCCCCACCAATCAATGCAAAAATTGCACCACCCCGATCAGCAGTATTGTTTTTGAAAATACAATCAGTTAACTTTAATTGACCAGAACAGCTGATTGCACCACCAATATAATATGCACCATTATATGCAATAGATTTTGCACTATCGAAAATTACATTTTCCGCTTCAAGAGTTCCGCCATACTGCGCCTGACCATTGTAACTGATTAAATTAACAGAAGTATTGAACAATTTAATGTCTTTAAAGTAAATATTTGGCCTCCACTCAATGAAAGCAAAAATACCATTTCCTGAAAAGTCAATGGTGGTATTTTCAGCACTTTCTCCAATAAATTTCACATTAGAAGTTATTTGCATGAAATTAACCATTTGGCCGGAATTATTATAATTATACTTATAATAACCATCAGCAATATGTATTACAGTATTTGTTTGAATTCCAGGATATATACTGGATAACTCCTTATAAGGAGACTCTTTTGAACCATCACCTACATTACTAGCTGAAGAATTAACATAAATATGATTATAACCATCATTCTCACTTAAAACATAGTCATTTACCTCAGATATACTTAATGTATTATTTAAATCCACATCATCACTTGCAAAACAAACTGGAAGCATTAATAACAACAAACAAAAAGTAAAAAATATTTTTATATAAGTTCCCACAATATCACCAACAAGTACAATTTGAACAATTAAAAATATAAATTCCCACATAATAAACAAGTGGTCATTTAGAATGATAACAATATATATTATTTATTTTATTATGGATAAATATACTTATCAAAAAAAAGAAAAGTGATTGGATAATCACTTGAATTAAAAAACTATTGATATCTATAGAAGTCTACTTGCCAACTTACAGTTTCATAGTAATCAATTGTAAATGTTTGTGGAGAGGATGACGTATAAGTTACAGAATCAGATCTTGTTTCTACATCACTATGTGAGCCCCAATCAACTCCACAGGATTGTCCGTTAGATCCGGACACGTGCAAATGATTTGTTGCATAATTTTTAATAGGATATGCTGATATTTTAACCATTATTTCCCCCGCAGGAACATTAATTGATTTAGTACCACTGCCCGATCCAGAATAACTTCCTATAAGCACCCACTGTTTAGCAGGACTTGAAGAGGAAGAAGATTCTGAAGTGTTTACCTGTTGAGAACTTCCACCACCAGCAGAAGAAGAAGCATTACTACTGTTTGCACTTCCAGATGCAGGCTGAGCCTGAGAATTATTGCCAAAAGCATTATTAGACAATGCAAAATAACCTATTACTGCAGCCAAAACTACAATTACTACAATCAAAAGTGCAATAACAACCTTAGAATTACTATTTTTAGGTTCTGGAGGTGTTGGCGCAACTTCCAGTGATACACCACACTTACTACAGAATTTTGCTGAATCTTTATTTTCAAAACCACAACTGTCACATTTCATAATATCCATATCGAATAGTCAATATATATAATAAATTATTATGTTATACACTAATTATATATTTCTATTAATTTTTCATTCACATTAAAAAAAATATGTTGGATTTATATTACAATGATATATATTTATTGTGTTTAAAATTTTTTTAAACAACATTCAATAAAAATATAAAAAATAATTAATAATACCATATATTTTTTAAAAATAGTAAAATAAATTTAAATAATTAGCATATTAAACACAATTAACAATTAATTTAGTAATAAAATAGAATGTACATAACTGTACATTATTCAACTAAAATGAACATAAAAAAGAGTCAAATTATGTAAAAATTCTAAAATCTTTTATATTAGAAAATATAAAATAAAAACTATGAGTAAAGAAAACGACGAGCTTTTGAAATTGACATCTTATGTTCAAATCTCAAAATATAGGGAGAAAACATTAAAGTCTATAGGTGATGACGTAAAAATACCAACAAACATTGCTAAAGATAGTGGTATTAGGACAAATCACATTTCAAAAGTATTAAGTGAACTTAAGAATAAAGAAATTGTTGAATGCATTAATGAAGAAGCTCGTAAAGGAAGATTATACCGATTAACCGACACCGGAAAAGAAGTATTAGACACGATAAAAGATAAAGAAGATTAAATATCTTCAAACTTATTTTTTGTATGCTCTAACTCTTCAATAGCTTCTTCATTTTTATATAACATTTCAAAATAAATTGCCATCAAACCAATTAACATATTATTTTTATCATCATAGTCTATTAGTTCTTTAGTGAAATCTTTATAAATATTGTTTTTCGGCTTGACCATATCTATTTTAAACTGCAATTTTATAGATTCTCTTAAATCTTCATCAATATACCTGTCTAAAAAAATAATAATATCACGGGCATAGGAATTAGCTAACTGAATGAAAATTTGACTCTCTTCTTCACTAATGCCTAAATCGTTAACACATTGAAAAAAGGAATTGAATCTCTGGAATTCTATCGGAATATATCTATTTTCAACTGTATGAGCATAAAATTCATTGGTTAATTTAATTTCAGAACTTACAAAAACATATTCTACAAAGCTTTTTAATACAGGAGAAGCTTTAACATCAAATATTTCACATAAAATATTAACAGTTAAATCGAATAATAAGAAATGAGCTAATTCATGTATAATTGTGGAAATCTGAAAGCTTTCATCCAAACGGTCATCATAAAAAATATACTGGATTGCATACTCCCCATGTACAACACCACTAGAAATAGGAATAACACTTGTAAAAGCATTTGCAATCTGCAATACTTTCTCTTTAGGAGTACCTGTAAGTTCGACATAATCCAACTTTTTAAAAATTCTATTTAAAATACTCAAATAATCACGAACAGTGAAATTAGGATTCACCAATAAAGAAAAATAATGATCTATGAACAGATTCTGAAAACTATCAATAGCTATAGGAGTGATATGTCTATGGCATTTTATACATACTTCACTGGAATCAGAATTCTTTTCACCGCAGAATGGGCAGATGTTTTCCTCAACTATCCTACAACCACAATGAGTACAATAGTTATTTTTTTTTAAATTTAAAGTACCACAAACTTCACAATTTTTCATTTAAACACCTTTCCACACATTTTTAACAGCATCAAAAGTTTTAGAAAAATTTCTTCTACGCCTAATGATTTTTTTAACATTATTACCACAATTAGGGCAAAATTCTGAATTAAAATCTATTATTTTACCACAATCACACACAATTTTAGATTTTACAATCCTTTCCTTATTCAAAGGTTTTTGGCATGAAGAACAGCGCAATTCATCAATACTATTTCTGGTGCCGCAAATGCAGATAATATCTGTAGCTTCTTCAGCTAAAGGATTACCGCACTCAACACAAAAATCAGAAGTTACATCATTTAAAACGGAACAAACACACAATATTTTAATATCATCAATATACTCGTAGCTATCTAAAGGAAGGCCACAGTTTTGACAGAACTGACTATCTTCAGAGTTTTCCTTACCGCAAATACAAAAAATAGGATTATCATTTTCAATATAAAAATTACTGTACTTTTCATCATCAATTTCTTCTTCATGCAGTCTACGACCACACATATCGCAAAATTCACTATCCTTAGAATTTAAAGCACCACATTCACAAATAATATCTGTGTTAACTTCAATATTATCCATATTAAATTTTGGTCTTTCAATTTTTTTAATACGCTTTAATATGCCACTGTTGGAGCGTCTTACTCCACAATGATAGCAAAACTCATTATTAATCTCATTTAAATAACCACAAACGCAGATATCATATTGAAAATCATTATTAATATTAATATATGGTGAAAAATCAATTTTCAAATTAAAAAAGCCAATATTATGGATTGGAGGAGAAAAAATATAGCTTTCATCATCTTTTGAAGAAATTGTTTTGATACCGCAGACACTACAAATTTCTTCATTAGGCACTAATCTTTTTCCACAATTTGGGCAATAATTCCAAAAATCCATAAACATCAAATTTATATCTTAGATAAAGATTTTACTTCATTTACAATTTCAGATAAAACATCTTCACCTAATCCTTCAATATATTTTACAGAACCTGCACATTCATGACCTCCACCATCAACACCTGCTGAAGGAACTTTGACGGCCAAATTTGAAACAATGTCATTAACATTAAATCCAAATTCTTCATTTACTGCATCAGTAGCTCTGAATACACCAAAATCAGGACCATGACCCAAAGTAACAATAGGTTTGTCTTCACCGAGTTCCTTTATCATCCTATCATGGACAAAACCACAGGTTTTTCCAGGAGCAGGAAATGTAAATTTGTGAGCATATTTCTCCACATCTATCAGATTGAAGTAAATTCCATTTTCCAATTGTGTCTTTTTAATATTAGGCAGTACAGCCTTAAGTTGAGTATCAATTCTCTTTTCATACTCCGCATATAAAGCATCAATCATTTTATAATGCTTATCAAAATTGTCAACGGCAAGGATAGTATCCATTATTCCCCTACCATTCATAAATCTTAAGAAATATGATTCAAAATCAATACATTCAGCCACTTTTGCCAAATGCTCTTTTGTAAAGTTTTTCTCATAAGCAAGTTCCAGATATTGATAAACCTCACCACATTCTGCACGGTCTCCCAGTGCTGCAATAGCAGGTAAATGTTGAATTAATCCTTTAACTTCAGGATTTACAATATGAGCAACTTCAGCTGCCAAAGCTCCTGCAGTCAACTGTGAATCTCCACCAACAAGATATGGATTTACATGAGTATCCACATATTCATCAACGGCAACTGTAGCTCCAACAATTTCACCATCCACTTCATCAACAGTCAATAAATCGCCCGGTGAATGATGGTCTATAACAATAACTTCAATATCATATATTTTGGCTTGCATCAAAGCAACAATATCCTCTTCTGTTGAACCATTATCCAACAAAACAATCAACGGTAATTTCTGACCATGCCTTTCCTGATCTTCTAAAGCAAAGGATAAATCTTTTACAACATCTTCAAGCTCATAAAATGGAGCTTTTGATGGAGAACGTTTGAAATAATAATATTGAGCATCATTACTAGGATTTATTTCTTCAATCAATGGTACAACAGCTTTTTCCATAGCTACCCCGGCACATATTCCGTCAGCATCATTATGGTGTCTAAGCAAAACAGTCCTGCCATCAAGGATTGCTCTTCTAATTTTTTGAGCAGCCTCTCTCATCTTAGGTTTAAGTTTATTTAAAATATCACTTTTGACCAAGAATTCAACATCTTCAGGTTTAGCTTTTTCATTTAATGCATCATCAATCAATTTTAAAATATCATCTTTTTTAGTTCCTTCAAGTTTTACCATTGAAGATGACTCAATCTGTGTTTTTCCACCATGCTGATTGACTTCACCTAAAACTTCAACGGCATCCCCTTCTGAAATTTCAGGATAAGACCTAACTCCCGCTTCATCAAAAGCCGCAACTTCGGTTACACCAGTTTCATCAGTTATTATGAAAATTGTAGGGCCTGATGTTTGCTGAACCTGTAAAACTTCACCATCAATACGAACCATTCTACCCATTTTGCTTTCTAAATCTTCAACGGCGGTACGTGGGATGGATTTTGTTAATTTAATAATACGGTGATTTCTAACATAAGCTGGAGCGAAGTCTATTTTACCTTCTCTTGATTTGATGGAAGTAATGAATACGATTACCTCTTCACCAACATTATAACCTGAGACTTCTCCTCTCATCAATCCCCAAACATTATTATTTAAGGTAACAAATGCACCATATTTTTCAATTCTAGTAATCTTACCTTTATATAATTTATCACGATCCATATCCCTCATTTGAACTAATGGATCCAAAATATAAACATCTTTAACTTCTTTTTCACGAGCAATACGTTTTTCTTCAGCTTCTTTTCTTTTCATTTTATCTTCCTTACGTTTAGCTCCACATTCGGCACATATATCATATTTTTCATCTAAAGGTTTTCCACAATCTCTACAAACATTAATCTGGCCAGTTCCATTACAATAGCTACATTCTTCATAAACTTCAACTTGGCCTTTTCCATTACAAACTTCGCATGGAATATCCTGTTCTGCACCTAAATCAAATTTTGCTCTAGCATTATTATTTACTCCTTTGAAATGATTTCCAACATCAAAGGAGTCTTCTTCATAACCAGTTCCCCCACAACTAGAACATTCTTTATAATCCACAACAATAGATCCAGAACCGTTACACTTTGGACAATTCTTTTTCATAAAAAAACCTCATTTAAAATAATTAGGGTTATCTTTAACTAATTTATTTCTTGCATTTTGGAATTCTAATGCCTTATTCATATAATTATTAGCTTGAGACGAATACTCATTACCAGTACTATTTTTATGGTTTTTATAATAATCAATAGATATTATCAAATTATGAGTAGCATTGGATTTAAGTTCAAGCTCATTTAATACTGTATTAATATAATTTTTATGAACATCATTTGTATCAAGAGTAAAATTATCTTTAATACCAGATAATATTTTAATACTCTGATTATAATTATTTCCGGCTGAAATAGCTCTATTTTTTGCTTCACTATAATTCTTATTATTTAATAAATCGACAGCAGTATTATAGTCTGAATCACCACCAGTAATGCTTGAACTAACATCAGGCATTAAACTGTTCATATTACTTTCAGAACCATGTAAATAAATTACTGCACCTGCAAAAACGATTAAAATAACAATAAAAATTATCACTTTACTATAATTAGACACAATATAATATATAAAAAAAGATACTATTAAAACTTTGTTATGAAAAAAAATAGAAAAATTTTAAGAAAAAAATTCTTAAAATCTATTCGCTGGACCAGAGTCCATGTAAATTACAGAATGCTAATGCTTTGATATCGTCTGTAGAGTTTACTGTGAAAGTTGCTTCTGCAACATCACCAGGTTTAAAGCATTTTGCATATTGTTCATTACCTGCTTCAACAATGACAAATTGAATATAGTGGTCATCATCCATTGGGTGAGCAGCTTCACCGACTTTTACGGTTACTTTGTCCCCGTCAATTTCAACTACAGGTTTGTGTTTAGGTGCTTTTTCACCTTCGGTTTGTTGTGGAAATTCAAACATATGAGTGTCACATGCATCACCATCATCTTCAACAAAAACTTGAATAACACTTCCGCAATCATCGCATTTTAATATTTTTGCCATAAAATACATCTCCTTAAATTTTATTGTTAATTTATTTTTTAAGATATATATTATTATTGATTAGTTTCACGATAATTTTCAATAGCTGCTTGAAGACCATCGGCAGCAAGATTTGAACAATGCATCTTTATAGGAGGGAGTCCGTCAAGTTCTTCTGCTACGTCATTTCTTGAAATAGCTAATGCTTCATCCAAAGTTTTGCCAACAGCCAATTCTGTAATCATACTGCTGGTTGCAATTGCTGCTCCACAACCAAATGTCTGGAAACTAATATCCTCAATTACGTCATCATCATTAACTTTAATGTAAATTGTCATTAAGTCTCCACAGGTTGGGTTTCCTACAGTACCAACACCATTTGCATCTTCCATTAATCTGCAGTTTCTAGGGTTTGCAAAATGATCCATTACTTTTTCTGAATAATCCATGTTTAACACCTCTTACAAGTATCACTGTGTTTTTTACACATTATATTATCATAATCCAACTCTTGATTCCATAATGGAGACATCTGCCTTAATCTTTTAACTGATTCGGCAATTATGCCTACAAATTCATCAATATTAAAAGTATCACTTTCAGGAGATAAGGAAATCCTTAAAGATCCATGAACATCAACAGGATCCAATCCCAATGCAGTCAATACAGGGGATGCCTCCAATTTATTTGATGAACATGCAGAACCTGTTGAAGCCTGATATCCTTTAGCATCAAGTAAAAGAATTAATGATTCTCCTTCAATAGCTTTAAATCTAAAGTTAACAAGATTTGGTAATCTGTTTTCTTTATCACCGTTTAAATAAGCTTCAGGGATTTCAGTTAAAACTTTTTCAATTAGTTCATCCCTAATTGCAGATAATTTTTCATAGTGTTCATCCAATTGAGCTACTGCAAGTTCACATGCTTTTCCAAATCCAACGATTCCAGGAACATTTTCTGTTCCTGCTCTAATACCTCTTTCCTGTCCACCACCATGTATGAGCGGAACAACACGAGTACCTTTTTTAATATATAATGCTCCAACACCTTTTGGACCATTAATTTTATGAGAGGATAAAGAAAGTAAATCAACGTTTAATTTCTCAACATCCACATCAACTTTACCGAAACTTTGAACGGCATCGGTATGGAATTTAATGCCCTTTTCACGAGCAATTTTACCAATCTCTTCAATTGGCTGGAGGGTTCCTATTTCATTATTTGCATGCATTACAGTAATTAAAATGGTTTCATCTGTTATGGCTTCTTTTAAATCTTCAATTTTTATTATACCATTTTCATAAACTGGCAAATAAGTAACTTTAAAATCAAGTGATTCTAAAAAGTGAAGAGTTTCTTTAATAGCAGGATGTTCAATTTCTGTTGTAATAATATGTTTTCCTTTTTTAGCTAATTTAAAGGCAATACCCTTTACTGCTAAATTATCAGATTCTGATCCCCCACCAGTAAATATAATTTCTTCAGGTTTTGCATTAATTGCATCAGCCACTCTTTGACGAGCTAATTCTAAAGCTTTTTTTGATTCGCGACCAATACCATAAAGAGTGGAAGGGTTTCCAAACTCTTCAATGAAATATGGTTTCATTTCTTCAAAGACAGCTTCGCTGACTTGTGTGGTTGCTGAGTTATCCAAATACATTCTAAATCTCCCAAATGTTTTTTTATATTTTAAAACATCTTTTTATATAAATTTTATGTGAATAAAAGGTAACCTAGTCAAGCTTATCTAAAGCCTGACTTAAATCATCTATTAAATCATCAGCATCTTCAAGACCTATAGACAATCTGATGAAATCAGGAGTTACACCAGTTGCCGCTTGCTCTTCAGGAGTTAATTGCTGATGAGTAGTACTTGCTGGATGAATAGCTAAACTTTTAGCATCCCCAATATTTGCAAGAATAGAGAATAATTCTAAATGTTCAATTAGCTTTTTACCAGCTTCTTCTCCACCTTCTACACCAAATCCTAAAATACCTGCAAAATTATCTTTCAAGTATTTCTTATTAGTTTCATATGTCGGATGTGATTCCAATCCAGGATAGTTTACCCATTTGACTTTTGGATGAGCTTCTAAAAACTTAGCTACTTTTAAAGCATTTTCAGAATGTCTTTTTACACGTAATTCTAAGCTTTCAAGACCTTGTAAGAAAATAAAACTGTGTACAGGTGCTTGGGTAGCTCCTATATCCCTTAATAATCTTGCTCTGATTCTTACAGTATATGCAAGGTTTCCGAGTTCAGGCACGTCTCCAAATGAATCCCAGAATACCAATCCATGATAACTTGGATCTGGTTCAGTAAAGTTAGGGAATTTACCGTTTCCCCAGTTGAATTTACCTGAGTCAACAATATATCCTCCAACAGCAGTACCATGTCCGCCGACATATTTTGTTGCAGATGCTGCAATTACATCAGCACCATGTTCCAAAGGTCTTACTAAACCTACACCAACGGTGTTATCGACAATCAATGGAATGTCATGACTGTGAGCAATTTCAGCTAAAGCCTCAAAATCAGGGACATCCAATTTTGGATTACCGATTGATTCGCAGTAAATAGCTTTAGTTTTTTCATCAATTGCTTCTTCAAAAGCTTGTAAATCTTGGGAATCGACAAATCTAACTTCTCTTGCCAAATCTTTTAAAGTGTAGTCAAACAATTGGTAAGTTCCACCGTATAAATTATCAGCTGAAACAATGTTGTCTCCAGGCTGGGTAACATTTAATATTGCGTATGTAATTGCTGCGAGACCACTGGATGTTGAAATACCTGAATTACCACCTTCAATAGCAGCAATTCTTGCTTCGAATACATCACTAGTTGGATTTGTAAGTCTTGAATAAATTTGACCAAATTCTTGAAGGGCGAAACGTCTTGCAGCTTCATCTGAATCTTTAAATACATACGAAGTTGTCTGATAAATCGGGACAGCCTGTGCACCAGTAACTGGATCTGGTTCCTGACCCGCTCTTACACCTAAAGTTGCTAAACCATAATCTTTTTTACTCATTTAATCATCACCTTAATAACTTTTCTAAAAAATATGTCATATGTTATAATGACAATATAACAATAGTTATTTTTTATATATAAATGTTTTGGTTAACCAAAATTTTTGGTTAGAAATAAAAAATAAACAATGTTATACTAATATAACATATGTTATTATAGTATATAAGCATTGTTATATTTTCAAAAATTTTAAGTAAAAAATAAGACAAAATTAATCATAAAGGAGAGAATTTATATGAAAACTGTTGCTTTAATCGGAAGTCCTCGTAAAAAAGGAAACTGTGACATATTAGTAAATAAAATAGTTGAGAAAATAGACGGTGAAACAGAAGTCATATACTTAAATGACATGAACTTAGGATACTGTAATGCATGCCTAGGCTGTCAAAAAGGAGACTGTGTAAAAGATGATGACACAAGAGATATTATCGCAAAAATAGAAGATGCAGATTTACTGATTTTTTCAAGCCCAATATACTATGGCCAAATTACTGCACAAGCTAAAACAGTTATTGACAGATTCTACATGATTTCACAAAACCCTGAAAGGTCTCTTGAAGGTACCAAAGTCATTTCAGTATTTACCCAAGCAAATCCAGGAGATGCATTTGATTCATACATCACTTCACTGAACACAATGCCATTTGGATATATGGGAATGGAAGTCATTGAAACTATAATCGCAAAAGGTGCTGGCGGAAAAGGCGAAGGTCTTGAGGATGCACTTAAAAAAATAGAAGAATTGGAGATTTAATCTCCTTTTCTAATCATTTATTTCATAACCTAAATTAATTAACTCATCACGTATTTTATCAGACAATTCATACTGTTTTGCTGCTCTTAAATCAGATCTTACATCAGTAATTAAATTAAATAAATCATCTGAACCTGCTGAAGTTTCTTCCAAATAGAAGTCTACACCCAATATTTGAGAAACATCATCTAAAAATGCTTTAATAGCTATCTTATCATTTTCAGCCAATTCTTCATTTTTAGTTGCAGTAATTAATTTGAATATTGCAGCAATAGCTTTAGGAGTATTGAAATCATCATCCATACTATTAAAGAATTCATCGTCAGATTGATGAAGGGAATCTTTTGAAAAATCGATAGGACTTCTATAATGAGTTGATAATACAAAGAATCTGAATGTATCTGCATCCCAGTCTTCAAGCAATTCACGAATAGTAATGAAATTATGCAGGGATTTAGACATTTTTTCTCCATTTACATTTAAAAATCCCGTATGTAACCAATATCTTACCATTGGAGATTTTCCGCTGACAGCTTCCATTTGAGTAATCTCCGCTTCGTGATGAGGGAAAATCAGGTCTAGCCCCCCACCATGAACATCATACTGTTCACCAAAGTAGTATTCAGTTATAGCAGTATCTTCTATATGCCATCCAGGCCTTCCATCACCCCATGGAGAATGAAATACAGGTTCATCGACATTATCTCTTTTTTTCCATAATGCAAAGTCCTGTTCATTTCTTTTTGTAGTTTCAGCTAATTCCCTGTGGGATTCCAATTCATCAATTTTACGATTTGATAATTTTCCAAATTCTTCAAATTTTTCAATTTCAAAGTAAACTCCATCATCACTTTCATAAGCAAATCCCTTATCGATTAATCTTTGAATTTGGTCTATTATTTCATCAAGATGATCAGTTGCTCTTGCAAATAAATTAACACCCGTGACATTTAATTTAGTCATGTCTTCAATGTATCTTTTTTCAAACTTCCTAGCTATATCACTTGCTGGAATTCCTGATTCTTTTGACCTGTTAATTATTTTATCATCAATATCAGTGATATTCTGAATATAAAAAACAGCATATCCAGAATATTCCAAATATCTTTTTATTGTATCAAAAGAAATGTAAGTTCTTCCATGACCAATATGAGCATCATCATAATTTTATTGTATCAAAAGAAATGTAAGTTCTTCCATGACCAATATGAGCATCATCATAAACGGTAGGTCCACAAACAAATAAATTTACACGATTTTTGTTTATGGTTTCAAAATTTTCTTTACTACGAGTTAATGTAGAATAAATATCCATAAAAAATTCCTCAAAAAAATAGTTATATAGAGGCAAGTAAGGGATTTGAACCCCTGTTTCATGGTCTGCAGCCACGCACCTAAGCCACTCGGTTAACTTGCCAATAAAAATTAAAGTATAATAAAATATTATACTTTAATAGTATATAAACATTACTAAAAATTCCAATATTTTACTATTTTGACTCAGACCCCATACAAGATTGACAGTCTTCACCAAGGTCATCTGTATTTATACCAAGTTGTTCCAATACATCAGCAGTTTTTACACATTTACATATTTGACAGGTTCTTGGAATTAAATCTGCTTTTGTAGATTCGCCGGTAGACAATTCAAAGGCAAAATCTTTTACCATATTTCTAACATTTTCTTCTAATTTTATTCCGCTTCCTCTTTTATCAGTAATATACTGGGAAACAGCAGGCTGAGTTATGTCCATAAGTTCAGAAACATCCTTTTGTTTCATCCCTAAATTTAATAATTCTTTAGCTAATTCGGATCTAATAGCTGGTATTACATACCATACAACAATTTCACAAGGCGGTTTCATGATTTATCACCATCTTTACTTAATAAGTCTCCATAAGTTTTTTCATCATCAATCTGATCAGTTAAACATAAATCATGTTTTTCAAGTAAAATTTTTATTATTTCCTCATTTTGTTTAATTTGACTTTCTAATGATTTAATTGCTCCAGCAACAGGGTCAGGTAATTTATTGTGTTCCAAATCAACAACATGGGCACTATTTTTACATCTGACAATTCTTCCAGGAACACCAACACATGTTGATTCCGGAGGAACATCTTTTAAAACAACGGCCCCAGTACCTATTTTAGAATACTCACCAATAGTAATATTACCCATAACCTTAGCACCGGCACCGATAATAACACCCTTTTCAATTGTAGGATGCCTTTTGGTTTTTTGGGTTGTTGTACCACCAAGAACAACTCCCTGATAGATTAACACATCATCACCAACAATTGTTGTTTCACCAACAACAATTCCCATTCCATGGTCAATGAAAACCCTTTTACCAATTTGAGCACCAGGATGTATTTCAATACCTGTCAAAAATCTTGCCAAAGTAGAATTCATTCTAGCAAGCAGTTTAAAAGAATGATTCCAGAGAAAATGACTAATCCTATGCATGAATAATGCCCATACACCAGGATAGCACAAAAAAATCTCTAGAGTACTTCTTGCAGCAGGATCTCTCTCCTTGATTGCTTTAATTTCATCATTAAATCTCTCTAACATCTATAAACTCCAAGATATAATAAAAATTTATATATAATATGTTATATTATAATAGGTGTTATATAAATGTTAATTTTAAACACAATTATCTACTTATTCAAATAACCAATCCACTGAAAGATATCTTTCACCATTATCCGGTAAAATAGCAATGATTCTTTTTCCTTTATTTTCTTCTCTTTTAGCTAATTCCAATGCAGCAAAAGTAGCAGCACCAGAGGAAATACCTGCAAAAATACCTTCTTCCTTAGCTAATGCAAGTAAAGTATTTCCTGCATCTTCATTTGCAACAGGGAAAATTTCATCGATAACTTCAGCATCATAAATAGACGGAACAAAACCTGCACCAATACCTTGGATTTTATGAGGTCCTTTTTCTCCTTTACCTAAGGTTTGAGAGTCTTTAGGTTCAACAGCAACTATTTTAACATCAGGAACTTCTTGTTTTAAAACTTTACCAATTCCAGTTGCTGTTCCTCCAGTTCCAACACCCGCAACAACGATGTCAACATTTCCTTCAGTGTCTCTTAATATTTCCTGAGCAGTTGTTTTTGAGTGAATTTCCACATTAGCAGGATTGTCAAATTGACCTAAAATTATAGCGTTTGGATTTTCGCTTTCAATTTCATTAGCTTTTGCAATAGCTCCACCCATTCCTTCAGAACCTGGAGTCAATACAATTTCAGCACCAAAAATAGCCAATAATTTTCTTCTTTCAATAGACATTGTTTCAGGCATTGTTAAAATTAACTTATAACCTTTAGCAGCAGCTGCAAAACCAAGTCCAATACCAGTATTTCCACTAGTTGGTTCAACAATTACTGAATCTTTATTTAATAAACCTTTTTCTTCCGCATCTTCAATCATTGCAACAGCAACACGGTCTTTAACACTTCCTGTCGGATTGAAAGATTCCATTTTGACATCAACTTCTGCATCTAAGTCTTTAGTAATATTATTTAATTTTACAATAGGAGTATTACCAATAGCATCAACAACACTATCCAAGACTCCTCTTTTTAATTCAGGTACATTCACCATAGTTTTATCTCCTAAGTTTTTATGTTAAAGTTAAAATTATAACAATAGTTATTAATTATAACTATAGTTATATAACGAAGTTTTTATATATAAAGATTTCTATAAAAATCAGCTTCCATCATAGTCACATAAATAATTCACAGGACACATTTCACACTGAGGTGAAGTTGGTTTACAAATATTCTGTCCGAACTGAACCATCAAATCATTTAATTTAATCCACAATTCTTTTGGAGCGATTTTGGACAATTCAAATTCCGTTTCATCAGGATTTTTAGTATTAACCAAACCCATCCTGTTTGAAATCCTGTGAACATGTGTATCAACGGGAATAGCAGGAAGTTCAAAAGCAAAAACAAGAACACAATTAGCAGTTTTACGCCCAACACCAGGAAGTTTTACAAGCTCTTCCAAAGTATCAGGTACCTCGCCGCCATACTGGTCAATCAAAATCTGAGAAACTTCCTGAATACGGCCTGCTTTAACACGATAAAAACCTGCAGGCTTAATTAATTCCTGAACATCTTCAGTCGGAGCCTCCACAACTTCATAAATGTCCTTATATTTTGAAAATAAATTGTTAGTTGCCTGATCAGTGTTTTCATCACGAGTCCTTTGAGATAAAATGGTTCTAACAAGAACCTTGTAAGGATCATGGTCTAAAAAAACTCTAATTTCAAAAACATTATTCAATTCTTCAACAATTTTAATAACCCTATCAGTTTTACTCATTTACACCAACTCTAATTCAAAACCAATCTCTGCCATGGATTCAATGAAATTAGGAAAAGATACATCGAAAACTTCCCCATTTATAATCTCAACATCATGTTTTAGGCCAATTAATGAAAATGCCATCGCCAACCTATGGTCACCACATGAATCAACAGTTCCGCTTGAAACCCCACCTGTGATACTCATACCATCTTCAAACTCTTCCAACTGGCAATTTAGTTTCTCCAACTGTCTGCAGGTAGTATCTATCCTGTCAGTTTCCTTAACTCTTGCATGTTTAACGCCAGTAATATTAGTGGTTCCTTCAGCCATTGCAGCAAGAACTGCCACAGTAATCAGCAAATCCGGTGCATTGGACAAATTAACATCAATTCCCTTAAGTTTTCCATCAGATGAAATCTCAACATAATCATCATGAACAGTGATATCGGCACCCATTCTTTTTAAAATATCCAATATTAATTTATCTCCCTGTTTGGAATTCTTAAATAAATTTAAAATCTTTGCATGACCTCCATTAATAGCAATACATGCAAGCAAATAAGAAGCAGATGAATAATCACCTTCAACAGTATAATTACAAGCTTTATACTGCTGTTTTTTTACTTTAAACTCATCAACACGACAGGTTTTATGTTCTTTTGTACAGTCTTCATGTTTAACGTAAAAACCTTTCAAAACATGTACACCGAATTTTTTCATAATATCCAGTGTCATATCAACATAAGGGCGGGATTTAAACTCCGGCAAAACAAATAAAGTAACACCTTTATCAGACAATGGAGAAGAAACTAAAATAGACGAGATATACTGTGAACTGACACTGCCTGAAATGTTAGTTTCACCACCCACATAACCGGACTTAATTAAAATTGGTGCCTTGCCATTATCATTAAGTGATGTGGCTTCAATTCCCAAATTTTTAATAGCTCCAATCAATAAATCCATTGGACGGGTCTGCAAAGAATCATCTCCAGTTAAAATAACATCATTATCAGATAAACCTGAAACACTAGTCATCAAACGTAGTGTAGTGCCAGAATTAGCCAAATCAATTGGCTCATCACTTGAATTATGTAACTTTCCGCCAGTACCTACAACTTCCAGATAATCATCATTTTGTGTAATTTGAGCCCCTAAAGTCCTACATACATTAATAGAAGCCAATGTATCTTCAGAAAATAACATATCATATAATCTGGAAGTACCTTCAGCCAATGATGCTAAAATAACGGCCCTATGAGAATAGCTTTTTGAAGGAGGGGCTTTAACGACTCCACCAATATTAGAAATACTTTTAACCTTAAGTTTCATTTTACCATCCAAAATATTGAACTTACCTTTTCCATAACTTTCTTAATAATAAATTATTAATACATTAGTTAATTAAATTTTTGGAAGTGTACAAAACTTTAAATCTAAGACATACTTTTTATTTGAACATATAATTTATATGCAAGTAAACTTTAAATTAATAATTATGAATGAAAATAACGAGACATCTGAATATATTACATTTCCAAGAACTTTCGAGAAATATAAATGGTACAAACCAATACTTGTTTTAATATTAGGTTTAGTAATAATGGTTATACTTCAAGGAATAATAACAGTAATTTTTGGTGGAATATATGGATGGGACATTATAATATCTATTTTAAATGGAGGATATGAAGTTTTAAATACAGAAATGGGGGAAATTTTTACTGATTTGGGAGTTATTATTATGATTCCTTCCCTATATCTTGCATCCAAAATCATCAAAGACAGACCATTTTCTTCATATGCATCTTCACGTGGAGGATGGAATTATAAACTCTATTTTAAAGCTTTGGTAATTCCATTTATAATGTATATAATCTTTGGAGCAATAGATTTTGCCATTAAAGGACCGGAAGGCACTGCACATTTTTCATGGACCTTTTTAATCTTGACTTTAATTTTAGTGCCTTTACAGTGTATTGCAGAAGAATATGTATTCCGTGGTTTATTTATGCAAACTTTCGGATCATGGTTTAAAATACCCATAGTGGCAGTAATCCTTCAAGCGATAGTTTTTGCATTATGTCATGCATATAACAGTTTAGGAATAATAGAAGTGTTTATTTCCGGACTATTTTTCGGATTTATTACCTGGAAAACAAATGGTATAGAAGTAAGTTCTGCCATACATACTGTTAATAATTTTACAATCAGTTTATTCGTTATGCTTGGAATTCAATCATCAACTTCATCACCAACATTAACTGATGCAGTAACTTCAATTGTTTTTCTAATAATACTATACATTGTAATGTATTATGTAGGTAAAAAAACCGATTGGTTTGGCGAAATCAAAGAATAAGATTATTTCAATTTGAATAATCTATTTTTTTCTTTTTTTATATGATAACAAAAAATTCAAAAGATTTTCATAATTACAATATTAATTTAATAGCATTAAATCACAAATACTTTTTCTTATGAATGAGAACAATTTTTATCAATGAAAACAATATTTATCAATGGCCTCAACAAGCTTTATATATCAAAATAACTATAAAAACAAATTGACATCTTAATTGATGTCCAATCATATACCGAAATTCAACATTTAAGTCTAATGGTTTAACCATTAGGAGAATAGGGTGAGATTTAAAAAATTAAAATAGGCTCATGTGAATCATAATGCAGTGAGAGGTTCAAACATGCTTTCACTAACGCATCACCACATACAGAAATGTATGTTCAATCTCACCCTACAACTCTTTTTATAGAATCATTCGATTAAATAGTTGGTATCCTTGGCAAATTACTATGGAGCATCCCATATAGTAATTCACTTAACTTAAATGAGATAAAAAACATAAAGTAAATTAACTAAATAATTTAAAAAAAAGTAATTTAAAGAAGTAATATTATCTTATTACTTCTAAAATCATATCTAAGTTTTCAGATTGCAAGATATCAACCTTTTTACCAGATGCACCTACAATCTCTTTTTTAATATTTAACATGCCCTCACTGACTACTAAATCATCAATAGCCAATTCATGATTTTCACTTAAAACAGAATCAATTTCATCCAATGGAGTTGATTTTAAATAGCCAATGATTTTACCTGCATCACCTTTGAATTTAGGTCCGATTTGAGACATGTCCGGTTCAACTTCAATGATTTTTTCATGAACTTCAGGTTTTCCGGATTTGATAGCTAAATCTTTGATTTTTAAAGTACCTTTAATATCATCTGCAAACTCTTCAAAGATGTTAATTAAATCACTGTCAGTAGTGTAGACATTAACTTCGGCAAGTTCTGCATTCAAAGGTATTTTTGAAGCAGATTTGAATCTTCTGACCTCATCAATCAAATCAACAGTATTATCTCCTTTTGTTTCAAATTCTTCACTGATTAATTCTTCAGTTACTTCAGGCCATAATGTGGTGTGAATTGACTCATCACCAAAGTACTGGTAAACCTCTTCAGCAAAGAATGGTACGATTGGAGCAAGCAATTTAAGTGAAGTTTCAACAACTGTCCTTAAAGTGTATTTTGCAGCCCTTCTTGATTCATCACTTACATCACTGTACAATCTGTATTTTACTGCTTCAATATATTCGTCACAGAAATCATGCCAGAAGAATCTTTCAATGGATGTTATTGTTTCAGCAAAGTTATATTGAGCAAATGCATTATCCACTTTAACATTCAAGCTGTTTAATTTTGATAATATCCATAAATCCAGTGGTCCTAAATTATCTTTAACATCCTCATAGGATATTTCCTCATCAAATATCTGCATACTGATGAATCTAAATGCATTCCAGAATTTTCTGAGGAATCTGTATCCGTGCTTGATTTCTTTCCATTCAAACTGCACATCAGATCCCGGTACACTGTTGGCCGCCCAAGTCCTTAATGCATCAGCACCATACTGTTCAATGACTTCTTCAGGTCCAACAACAAATTCAGGTCTTGATTTACTCATTTTATTTCCGTCTTCACCAAATACCATACCGTTAATTACAATATCTTCAAACGGTTTTTGACCGGTTAAAGCCAAACATCTGATGGTTGTATAAAATGCCCATGTACGGATGATGTCATGTCCTTGCGGACGGATGTTTGATGGGAAATGATTGATATAATCCTCATCAGGCCATCCTACAATGGATAGCGGTGAAATTGATGAATCCATCCAGGTATCAAGTACATCTTCTTCAGGAATAAACTCTTCACAGCCACATTCACATGCATGTTTAGGTTTATCCTGAGTTGGATCAATTGGTAAGTCTTCAACATCAGGCAATATTACTTTTCCACAGTCTTTACAGTACCAGACAGGAATTGGAGTTGCGAAAATTCTTTGTCTTGAAATACACCAGTCCCATTCCATGGAATCTGCCCAGTTGACCATACGGGATTTCATATGCTCAGGCACCCAGTTCATTTCATCTGCTGCAACTTTGGTTTTTTCAATTAAATCCCTTACAGCTACAAACCATTGCTTTTTAACAAGAATCTCAATAGGAGTTTTACATCTCCAGCACTGACCGACATTTTGGTCCACCTGTTCCTGTTTTAATAAGTAACCTTCACTGTCCAAATCTTCAATAGTCTGTTTTTTACAGCTTTGTAAATCCATTCCTTCATATCTGCCGGCAGCTTTGGTTAATGTACCTGTTTCATCAATTGCATTAATGATTTCCAAATCATATTTTTGAACCCAACTTACGTCAGTTTTATCCCCGAAGGTACAAATCATTACTGCACCAGTACCGAATTCAGGATCTACCTCTTCATCTGCAATGATTTTTACTTTTTGATGTGACAATGGCACTTCAACATATTTGCCTAACAAATGAGTGTATCTTTCATCTTCAGGGTGAATTACTACAGCCACACAAGCAGACATTAATTCCGGACGGGTTGTTGCAATTAAAATACCTTCTTCTTTAGGGTCAGCCTGTTTGCCTGAAGCTTGTGAAGATACAATATCACCATAAGAATCATCCACCGCAGGAGGGAAGTTAACATAGTTTAAAAATGTAGTATTATCACTATATTCTACTTCTGCAAATGCAATAGCTGTTTCACAACGAGGACACCAGTTTACCGGGTGAATTCCCTGATAAATCAATCCTTCATTATACATTTTTAAAAACGAATACTGAGTCTTTTTCATGTATTCCGGAGTCATGGTTACAAACTCACGAGTCCAGTCCTGTGAATAGCCCATTGCCTGCATTTGTGCTTTCATTTTAGCAATATTATCTGTAGTTAAATCAACACAATATTCTCTGAATTTAGCACGTGAAACATCATTTTTCTTGATTCCATGAGTTTCTTCTACTTTTACTTCAGTTGGAAGACCATGACAATCCCATCCCTGGGTAAATAATACATCATGACCTTTTTGTCTTCTGTATCTTGCGTTCATATCAATATAAACCCAATTTAAAACATGGCCCAAGTGAATTGAACCTGTTGGGTATGGTGGGGGAGTATCAATTACATATCTAGGACGAGATCCATCTCCAATGTATTTGTAGATGTCTTCATCTTCCCATTTTTGCTCCCATTCTTTTTCTTTTTTAAAATCATAGTCTTTAGGAATTTCTTCGTTTGACATATATTTTCTCCTAAATAATACTTAAATAAAAATAATATTATAAATTATATCTTTTATTATTAATAAAAATATTTAATTTTTAGTCAATTTTAATACAAAAATTCTTTAAATAACGAATATTTATATTAATCAAAAACCAAAAAAGATAATAAAAAAATAGAAGTTGAAAGGATTATGGATTTAAAAAAAACACTAACAACAATAGGAAAATTACTTAAACCATTAAAAAAGAGCATTATTCCTCTTTTTCTTATCATATTATTCCTGTTGATTGATGTTTACTGTAACCTAACCCTGCCATCATACACTGCAGATATTGTAGATATCGGAATCCAGAACACCGATTTCAGCTACATAATAAGTGTAGGAACTATGATGATGGTCATGGTTTTAATAGGGGTTTTTGCCACAATCGGCCTTTCATACTTCTCAAGCAAAGTATCCGCCGCATACGGAAGAGATTTAAGAAAAATAAGTTATGAGAAGATTTTGAAATTTTCAAATTTTGAATTGAATAAAATATCCCGAGCATCACTTATTACACGTAACACAAACGATGTATACCAAATACAGATTTTTTTAGGTTTGTTTTTTACAACAATACTATTTTCACCAATATTAGGTATAGGAAGCATAATCAAAGCCATGGAACTTGGAACCAATCTTTTATGGATTATTGCAGTGACATTTGCCGCAATAATAATTCCTTTCCTTATAATATTCCTGAAAATTGTGCCATTCTTTAGCATGATGCAGGAACTGACTGATAAAATCAACCAGACATCAAGAGAGATATTAATAGGCATGCCCGTTATTAAGGCATTCGTAAGACAGGATTATGAGGAAGAAAGATTTGAAGAAACCAATGAAGACTACAAATCAGTGAATCTGAAAGTTTTTAGAATCCTATTAACTTTATTGCCCGCAATGACATTATTGCTGAATTTGATGATAGTTCTTATCTTATACTTTGGAGCATATGATGCGATTAGAGGTGAAATATTAACCGGAACAATCATAGCATTCATCCAATATGCCACACAAATTGTAATGGCATTTTTAATGATGGGCGGATTTCTGGTAATGACTCCAAGAATTTTAGTATCCGGAAGACGTGTTGCTGAAGTGATAAATACCGAAATATCAATTAGTGACGGCCCAATTGATAAAATAGATGATAATCCTACAATAGAATTTAAAAATGTAACTTACATTTATCCTGGAAGTGAAAAGGAAATATTGAAAAATATCAATTTTAAATTAGAGAAAGGAAAGACCACTGCAATAATTGGCGGAACCGGAAGCGGTAAATCTACAATCCTAAACTTAATTCCACGTCTTCAGGATGTAAGTGATGGTGAAATCCGGGTTAATGATAAAAATATCAAAGATTATAAATTATCAACCCTAAGGGATAGAATATCCTATGCTCCTCAAAAGGCAATTCTTTTTGAAGGAACAATAAGGTCAAATATGCAAATAGGCAAGGAATATGCCAGTGATGAAGAGATTGAAAAAGCATTGAAAATGGCAGAAGTAGACTTTATTGAAAGTTTAGATGATGAAGTTTCCCAAGGAGCATCCAATTTTTCAGGCGGACAGAAACAGCGTCTTCAGCTGGCAAGATCCATAATAGCCAAACGTGACTTTTATCTGTTTGATGACTGTTTTTCAGCCCTTGACATGAATACAGAAGCGAAAGTGAAAGAAAATTTAAAAAGTTTAAAAGAAAATTCCTCAATGCTCATTATCTCACAGAGAATTTCAACAATTATGGATGCTGATGAAATAATCCTGCTTGATGAAGGAGAGATAATTGACAAAGGCAGCCATGATTACCTAAATGAAAACTGCGACATTTACAGAGAAATTGTATCTTCCCAAATAGAACAATCCAAAGAGTTAATATATGATGAAAAATCCTCCAGTTTTACTATAGATACAAATCATATCAAAAAAACTACAGGAGGCAAATAATATGGCGAGAAAACCCAGAAGGGCGCCTCCTGAAAAACCGGCAAATACCAAACAGTCCATAAAAAACATATTCAGCCTATTAACCGGATATAAATTGAAGATAACTTTTACAGTTATTTGCGGAATCATATCGACAGTATTTTCAGTTATAGGTCCTCTTTTAATTGGATTTGCTACAACTGCAATATTTGACGGAATAAACTCTGGAAACATGAATCTAGAATATATACTCAATTTGCTCACCATAATCGTGATTTTATATATTGTAAGTGCAGTATTTTCATACCTTCAAAGCTACCTATTGCTGGACATAACTGCTGACATAAGCTATAATTTAAGGAAAGAGTTAATTGAAAAAGTAACTCACTTGTCAATGGGAGATTTGGATATAAATACCAGAGGAGATATTTTATCAAGAATTACAAACGATGTGGACTCCCTGCAATCAGGAATCGTTCAGACATTTAACCAATTATTAACCGGCGTCGTTACAATAGTTGGTGTTACAGTAATGATGCTTTCCATTAATTTATGGCTGGCCATTACCACAATAGTTTTGGTTCCGATATCATTCTTCATTATAACCAAAGTTACTAAATTCTCGCAGGATTATTATTTAAAACAATTGGAATACAGAGGCAGATTGAATGGACAAATTGAAGAATCATTTACAGGCCATGAAATCATCCGTTCATTTAACCAGGAAGACGAATCCATGAGAATTTTTGAAGAAGAAAATGAAAATTGGTATGAGCAGGAATGGAAATCCAAGTTCTTTTCAAGCCTGTCAACTCCGTTAGTGCATTTTATTTCCAATTTACAATATGTGGTCATATCCGTTCTTGGAGCAGTGCTTGTGCTTCAAAATGCGATAAGCGTTGGAGACATTTTAGCATTTATCCAATACTCCAAAAACTTCACAACACCAATTGAACAGATAACCAGAATAATGAATATGATACAGACTGCAATGGCCGCAAGTGAGAGGATATTTGAATTCCTGAAAATAGATGTTGAAGAAAACCCCTCCAAAAAACAAATCAAAGAGATAAATGAAGAAATCAGCTTTGAAAACGTTAACTTTGGCTACACTGAAGATGAACTGATAATAAAAGACCTGTCATTTAAAGTCAAAAAAGGAGAAAAAATAGCTATCGTAGGTGAAACCGGAGCGGGTAAAACAACCATTGTCAAATTGCTCATGAGATTCTATGATGTTAACAGCGGTGCAATAAAAATTGATGGTATAAACATTAACGAATACGATAAGCACAGCTTAAGGTCTCTTGTAGGCATGGTTCTTCAGGATACATGGCTATTCAATGATAGTATTTTTAACAATATCCGTTATGGAAAATTAGATGCTACTGAAGAAGAAATTAAAACTGCTTCAAAAGAAGCGCATGCAGATCATTTCATAATGCAAAATCCTGACGGATATGAAATGATGCTGAACGAAGATGCAGATAACATTTCCCATGGGCAAAAACAGCTTTTGACAATTGCAAGAACAATACTTGCTAAAAAACAAATATTGATTCTGGATGAGGCTACTTCATCAGTTGATACAAGAACCGAAATGATAATTCAAAAGGCTATGGATAAACTAATGAAAAATAGAACCAGTTTTATTATAGCCCATAGACTTTCAACCGTTAGGGATGCAGATAAAATACTCGTTATTGAAGATGGGCATATTATTGAGCAGGGAAATCATGAAGAATTGCTGGAACAAAAAGGATATTATTACAACACATTGAATGCTCAAAATAATGATATCTCCCATGAATAAGACTTAAATCGAAAATGCTAAACACCACAAAGAATGGTTAATATAGATAAATATATAATATAATATATTCATAAATAATTATATTATAAATCTTTAAAGGACTGTTAAATAATGGAATTACTATGGTTTTATGTTGCAATTGTTTTAGCTATAAGCGATATAGTACACACGCAATTAATGTGGAAAGTTCTAAATAACTTTTACATTATCCTAGGTGGTTTAATATACCATTCAGTTGACAATTCCCCGTGGAAAACATGGGTAGTCCACGAATTAATGGAAGCAGTATTTCACTTTATAGTATTGTCCATAGTCTTCCTATCTCCTACAATAGGACTTTTAGCGGCCACAATTCATTTTATAATTGATGTAAGTCATACTGTTTTAATAGGCCATATGGGCGAATTGGAACATAGGGCACTACATTTTCTTATTGAATCATTATTTTTCATGATGATCTACGGATTATAATCAAATTTTATGGAGCGTAATAAATGCCAGTTATAACATTCAAATATCAAGATTTAAAAGATTTAGGAATATATATGGAGAAAGATGAATTAATAGACACATTACCAATGATGTCTAGTGATATTGAGGACTTTGATGATGAAGAAATTAAAGTAGAGTTCTTCCCTAACCGTCCGGACAATTTATCTGTCGAAGGAGTAGCTAGATCTTTTAAAGGATTTATCGGTCAGGAAACAGGCCTTCCAGACTATGAAGTAACATCTTCAGGCGAAAGTGTTACTGTTGAAGATGATGTGGCTGAAATCAGACCATATATTGGCTTTGCAAAAATCGATGATGTAGATTTTACTGGTGATAAACTCAAATATATTATGGATTTCCAGGAAAATCTCCATTGGGTAATCGGAAGAGACAGAAAAAAAGTAGCTATTGGTATTCACAATGCAGATGTTGTAAAAGCTCCATTTAAATATATTGCAACTCCAAAACAGGAAAATGCTTTTGTTCCTCTTGAAAAAGATACTCCAATGACTCCAGAAGAAATCTTAACCGAACATGATAAAGGTAAGGATTATGCACATTTAATTGACAAATTTGATAAATATCCATTAATCCTGGACTGTGATGATAATATCCTATCAATGCCCCCAATCATTAACGGAGAGTTAACCAAAATCAAAGAAGATACCAAAAATATCATTGTAGATGTTACAGGTACTGACGAAAGAGCAGTTAACCAGGCATTAAACATCATATGCTGTTC
>ONIK01000073.1 GCA_900317865.1 uncultured Methanobrevibacter sp.
AAGTAAGTAATGTTTTTTAAATGAGCAAAATCAGCACCGCCGGTTCTGTCTCCTCCGACAGCAATACTCATACCAATCTTTCCCCTTAAAAGATTATAATCAATAGCTTCAAGAGCACGCGTTCTATCCATGATTGATGCAAGGTTACTTGAAATGCCACCACTTTGAACAGGAGTCGCCAAAATAATACCGTCAGCCTCCTGCAAACTGGTATAAACATCATCCATATCATCTTCAATGATACATTTTTTATTTTTTAAGCAATAATCACAATGCATACATGGTTTAATTGTTTTTCCGACACATGAAAATAGAACTGTATCAAAACCATTATTTTCCAATTTATCCAAGGCATTTGTAATTACATAATCAGTCGTGCTCTTCCTTGGGCTTCCACAAATTCCAAAAACTTTCATATGACCACCAATACTAATATTTTATTTACCAAAGATTAAAAAATTTCTTATTGAATTACTTTTGCCAATAATATAATACATAATATTTATAATATCTTAATTCTATATATTTAATATAAAGGTAATTTATTGGGGAAAAAGTATGAAAGTAGGGCACGGTGTTGTAAAAAAATATTCTAGGGAATATCATAGAACTTTAAAAACTGGGGAAAAAAAGAAATATACAACCGAACAAATCCAAATTACTGTGCCAAAAAACGAAGACATTTATTCTAATAAAGAAGAAGTGCTCATTATTCCTCATGATGAAATTGAAACATTTAATAATTTAGAAGAAGAATTACATGCAAATAGAGTAGCTAATTACTTATATATAATGGAAGTGGAGAAATTGGAGCAATTACTTGAAAATGATAATTCATCAGAATATGAAAAAATCATCGAAGAACTTAAGCAGGAGCTTCATTCGAAAGAAAATGAAATAAATGATTTAGAAGCAATAACGCGAGAAACTAAAAATGATACATTAGCTATTCTGAAAGAGGAAAATGAAAAAATAAGAACCAAACATACAAGGTTAATTGAAGAAAATGAAAATCTCAAAAATAAATTTGTGAATATGAAAATTGAGAATGAAAATCTCAAAACAAAATATTCCAGCATCAAGGAAGAAAATAAAAACCTTAAAACCAAATGCTCCACTTTAAAAGAAGAACATAATGAAATTAAAATCAGTTATGATAATGTTTCCTCAAAATATGATCAATTAAAACAGGAAAATCTTAATACAAAAACTTCTTATGCAGAAATCTTCGAAATCAATGAAGGCTTAGAAAAAGACTACGATGAATTACGTATAGACTATAATGATTTAGTTGATAAATATAATGATTTAGAAGAAGAATTATATAAAATAAAAAGCAACAAAACTCGTGACGAATATATTGCAAGCAGAGTTAAAGAATTTATTTTAAATAAAGAACTTTAAAATTGATAATCATCCTTAAATTCAGGATTCCATCTTTTAAGTCCAGGTATGAATGTTGTAGTAATACCTGTTGCAGTTGTTTCAGGTAATCTTGGATTTTTTTCCATCATCTCTTTTGATTTACGAACAATCATTTCAGTTAATGTTATATCCGGCTCTGTGTATTTACCGTCTTGAAAACAATCTTTACAGAACTCCGGATTTAGACTGCCGTCTTCATTTGTTCCATAATCCTCTTTTACAATAGGCCTACCGCAAGAATTACAAAAACCCATAAAAATACCTCATTTTAAAAAAAAAGAAAAAAATAGAATTAGAAATTAATCTAATCTACTTGTTCGTCTTCATCCATTGCAAGTCTCATATTATCTGGATCTGGTGGGAAATGTGCTAAGAAATCTTGTGCGGATCTTCTGACATCCCTTGAACCAATAATGTATCTGCCTGCAATAATAACATCAGCACCTTTTTCAATAGCTTCTTCAACATTTTCTGGAGTAATACCTCCAGCTACTGCTACAAGACCTCCACCAAGGATTTCTTTAATCTTTTTGATGTTACCCCATTCAGTCATTTCACTAATGTCTTCACCTTTTTCAGCTTTGTAAGTTTCAAGGTCGACATTTCTGTGTAATAACACTATATCAGGTTTTAAATCATCAGGCAATTCAGATAATTTGTTTTCAAAGTCTTTAACATTCATCATGTCCAAGATAGCATAGATACCTTGTTTTTGGGTTTCATGAATAGCTTTTTTGATTGATTCAATTGTACCGAGTCCGGAAATAGCTACTGCATCAGCAGTTGCATCTGCAGCCATTTTAATTTCTACACGACCAACATCTAAAGTTTTTAAATCAGCAATGATGAATGCAGATGGGCGTAAAGCTCTGATATCTTCAACTACGCCAACACCGAATTTTTTAACAAGTGGTGTACCTGCTTCAACAAGCACTCTTTCTTTATCAGGCAAGTCCTCAAGGATTTTTGCCATAGCTTCTTTACTGTCTAAGTCAAGTGCAACTTGTAAGTATGGTGGAGACCAAAGTTTTTGTACTCTGAATCCCATAATAGGGTGGGTTCCACGGTCTTTTTCTGCAAGAACTTTTTTGATTGAAGGATAACCTTCCATTGCTCTTCTGATAGCTAATTTTGTAGCTCCATAGTTGTATTGATAGATTTTTCTGTAATCTTCTGCAGATGGATCGATAAATACACTAACATTAATTACGATATCTTCAACAATATCTTCTGGAATATATCCATCTTCTACTGCATCAGCCACTGCTCTTGCAACGGCAGTTTGTGCAGGTCCAAATATTTTACTAGCTGCATCTAAATCTCCAACAGTAACCTTAGGAATAATTAAAGTTGCAGGTTTTGTCATTAAGTTTGGTCTAATTACACTAGTTAATGGAGTGTGTCCGATTGAAAGATTGGATAATCCATTAGCGAAAGCTTGACCAACAGGACCGAATTTGTCACCAATCAATAAATCAATGTGTGCTAATTCTGGTCCGTCTCCAATAAGAGCTTCTCCTATTCTATACATTGGGTCCATTAAATTTCCTCCGTTATATAATAACATTTTATAATTTATTTTTATTTGTAAATATAATTATTGGAAGTTAATTCTTTTAGAGATATCCTTTGGTAAAGGCAATCTTCTGAAAGGCATTCCTTTATTTTTCTCTGTAATTTCAGATATTAAATCATCAACATCCATATCTACTTTTTCACCGGTTTCACGAACAGTTACTTGGAATTTACCAGTTTCAGCTTCCTTATCACCAATTACAAAAATATAAGGTATCCATTCTTTGGAAGCATTTCTGATTTTTTTACCAACGCTTTCATCGCGGTCATCGATATCTACACGGATGTTTGAAGCATTAATTTTTTCATAAATTTCATTAGCAAATTCTTCATGAGCTTCACCGACAGTAATGATTCTTGCTTGAATAGGACTTAACCAAGTCGGCAACATTGGAGATCTTTCATTTAATTCAATAGCTGTTTTTTCAAGCATTGCACATAAAACTCTTTCAATACTACCAGTAGGAGAACAGTGCAAGATTGTCGGATTATGCTGTTTGCCATCCTCACCCAAGTATTCAATATCAAATCTTTTACCACTTTCAACATCTATCTGAACAGTTGGATTTTCAATTGGACGGCCTAAGAAGTCTATATTTGCTAAATCAATTTTACAAACCCAGTAATGATGTCTTTCAGGTAAAACTTCTAAAAGAATTGGTTTTTCGAACTTGGATGCAATTTCATACATCCATTCTTCATTTTCATCAAAGAAGTCTTGAGTAGCTCTGAAAATTACTTCAAAGTCCAGATTTAAGTCATCACCTGTTTGTAAACACATATCTGTTTGAGTTGCAAATTCATCTAATGATGCAGGCACATCAGCACAGAAAGAGTGGAAATCCGGCATAGTGAATGCTCTTAATCTTTTAAGACCAACAACTTCTCCTTTTTTCTCATATCTGAAACTGTAATGTGTTAATTCAAAAATCTTAGCAGGTAAATTTTTCCAGGTTAAGAAGGAATCGCACATTAATCTGAATGCACCGAAACATGCTGCAAATCTTAACATTAAATTCTTTTTAGTATCAGTTCTGTATTGTCTTTCACCGAATTTGTATGCGTGTTCATAAATTGCCTGATTATCCAAATCATAGAAAATTGGAGTTTCAACAGGCATCGCACCACGATCAACAACTAAATTATAAACATAATCATCTAATAAATCCCTAATTAATTTTCCTTTTGGATACCAACGGAGATTACCTACATCAGATGCCGGTTCATAGTCACAGATTTCTTTTTCTCTCATTAATTTAACATGAGGAGGTTCACCTTCATCAGATGCGCCCTGACCTAATTCATAATCAACAAGTTGCTTGAAAGCCTTGTTTTCAAATTTAAAGTCTTCAATTTCAGTAATTTGATTTCCTTCCAAAATTTGCCATTTTGAAGGTTTTCTTTCAATTTTTTCTTCTTCAGTATCTGCAGTGATTGTTCTTGAAAGTTCACTTAACGGATGACCTTTACAGGAAATTTCAAATGCCTTATACCATCCAAACGGTACTCTTACAACATTTAAATCTTCAGCTAAAAGAGCAGCTTCTGCATCTTTTAAAATTTCAACTGCCACTTTTGGTGAGCTTAATGAAGAAGATAAATGAGCATATGGATATAAAACAATATTTTCTGCATTAACTTGGTCATTGGTTTTTAAAACTTCCTTAACTAGATTTTGAACAATGCCTTGCGGATTATCTTCGTCTTCTTTTTCAACAGCTGTAAATACTACTAAAGAATCATCAAATGAGCCGTCATGTTTAGCTTCTTCGATTTCTTCAGCTACAGGTGTTTTCTTTTTTACATTATAATTTAAATAATCAGAATGAATTAACAGTATTCTCATTTGACCACCATATATTATGAGTTAATTTTTATTTTTAATATTATATAAAATTGATTTAAAAATGATTGAAAAATTTAGAATTTAAAAAAATTTATAATAAAAAGAAAAAAAGAAAAGAAATAATGGTATTTAAGGTATAATACCGAATGCTTCAAGCATAGACTGAAGACCTAAAATAATAATAGCTACACCACCGATTATCTCAATATAATCAGCATATTTAATAGCTAATTTTGTTCCGAAAACTCCCATTAAATACCAGATAATTACAGCAATTAAACTTAAACCACCTAAAATATAAGGATTAACATGAGCTACAGCCCCTTGTGAAGCCAAAATAAGGTTTTCAATGTTTCCAAAAATAAGCAATCCTGTAAAAGGAGTGTAATCTTTCCAATTAACCATTTAATTACCTCCTTTACCTGCTCTAATGTTTTTTACAGCCTCAATAACCGCCTGAACACCCAATATAAATATAGCGAGACCGCCTATGAATGTTATAACATTAGCATATTGCATAGCCACATCTGTAGCTACGGTTCCTATTATCAACCACAATATTACAATAATAATACTTAAACCAGCTAAAATCTTAGAATCAACACCGGCAACAACACCCTGTGAAGCTAAGATAAGGTTTTCAATGTTTCCAAAAATAATTAATCCAATAAATGGCAAATATTGTTCCAACAAAATATCACCTTATTTTTAAATATATTGTGCACAGTATAAATAACTTTATAATAATTAATGAAATAAAATATATCTAATCGTATATTAAAAAATAATAGAAAAAAGAAAAAATTATTATTTTCTCATTTTTCTAATTAAGAATAGACCCAAAACAACCAACAATATCAATAACAATATCCAATACAAATTATTATTATTTAAAACTGTTTTTTCCTGAGTAATAGATTTTACTGGAGCATTATTATTTGATTGGTTATTATCAGCAGAACCGTCAGCAGTATTCAATTGATTAACAACATTTGGTGGTAAAAATTCAACAATACCCCTATAATATGATAGATCATTAGTTGAAGATGCAGAATTACCCTGTTGATTTTCTCGAGAGACCTCACCTACAGGTTCTTGAGATGTAACAGGATTGGTTTGATTATTTTTACCCTTATTGGAAATACCACTCACTGGTCCAATAATTTCAAGAGTATAAGTCTTATTTTCTTTATTTAATAGATTAATTACAGTGAGATTATGTTCTCCAGGAGTTAATGAAGAAATATCAAATGATACAATACCATCATCCTGAGTAAATGCGTTTTTGAAACCTGAATCATCAAATTGATATCTGATTAAAACACCACTTTGTAAATTTTTACCGTTTTTATCCTTAAATGTGATATTATACTGGGAACTATTTCCATAAACCGCAGTAAGGTCATCCCCATTAGGTCATCCCCATTAATTGAGGATAAAATAGTAATTGTTGAAGTTGTATTTATGCCGTAAACATTGATTTCTATATCATAATTTCCAAGAGCATTAGGCAAACTGTCAATTAATACACTAGCATCCCCATTTTCATCAGTATATTCCACATAATGTTTGGAATTAAATGAAACATCAACTCTTTGTTTTGAAATGATATCTCCTTCCAAATGTATTTTTAAAGTCTGATATCCACCATAATAAGCTATTATATCATCAGCGATGATTTTAACATCGGATACATATAATTTTTTTGAAAGAGATTGACCATACAAATCAGCAGATATTACATAGGATCCTTCTTCTGGTGGAACGAAATCTGCAGAAACGGAATAATCATTAATCCTAATACCTTTTAAATCAGCCCTATCTACATCAAAAACAACCCCATCATTTAAAATCGGAGCAGTAAATAGAGTTCCATCAGATTTGTAGAATACTTGTGTTGCAGTAACAGTTTCACCAACAAGGGCAGTACCATCCATTCTTAAACCCATTGTTAAAGGATCACTATCACTATGATGCTTATTAGGGACAAATAAAGGCATCCATTCAATCAACTGACCATTATCTTTACTAGGGTTTTTTCCGCCCCAATAATTGTTAATTATATCCCCATAGTTACCGCAGTTATATACGGAATCTCCGGTATCTCCAGCATCATTACCTATGAAAATATTATATTTTAAACTTATCTTAGAGTCCATGTCATCTGCATAAATTGCTCCACCTTCATCTCCACAGGTATTATTTACAAAGACATTACTTGAAAATACGACAGTATTTTTATTATCAATGTAAATAGCACCACCATCTTCCTTTTTAGCTTTATTGCCAATGAAAATATTATATTTAACATCTTCTTTAAATGTATTAACCCAAATTGCACCACCATAATCTCTAGCAGTGTTGCCTTCAAAAACAGAAGTGTTTCTTAAAATTAAAGTATCTGAATAAATCGCACCACCCTCATTTTCAGCATAATTATTTCTAAATGTACAATTATCAACAACCGCATTATCCTGTGCACGGAATGCACCACCATAACAGGACATTACTTTAGCCCCATCCGCTTTATTATCTTCAAACAGACAGTGAGTAACATATACATTGTCATCTGCATAGATAGCACCACCATCAACCAGCGCCTTATTACCTGAAAATACTGTATTCACAGCCCTAATATTACCATCATCACCATAAATCGCACCACCTTTATTATCACCAGCCTTATTGTTAATAAAGAAAGAATTGAAAGCCCGAGGATAAGCCTGATTAACATTAATACTTACACTATCCGCATAAATTGCTCCACCATAATCTTCAGCATAATTATCCTTAAATGTAGAATTTTCTACATATACATCATCAGCACGAATTGCACCACCATAACACTGGGATACAGTAGCACCATCAGCCTTATTAGAATCAAATAAACAGTTTTTCACAGTTACATCATCTTCCGAATAAATTGCACCACCATCAACTTCAGCCTTATTACCAGAAAATACTGCATTTACTGCTATAACATCATCTTCAGCATAAATAGCTCCACCTTTATTGTCACTTGCTTTATTGTTGATAAAGAAAGAATTGAAAACCTGCGGATAAGCCTGATTAACATTTATATATACTGCATCAGCATAAATAGCTCCACCATAATCTTCAGCACAATTATCCTTGAATGTAGAATTTTCTATATACACATCCTTATCTTTCGCATAGATTGCACCACCATAACACTGAGATACAGGAGCATCAATCTTATTTGACTCAAATAAACAGTGAACGGCAGTTACATCATCCCATGCGTTAATTGCACCACCGTCAATACATGCCTTATTGCCTGAAAATACTGTATTTTTAACATATATTTTTCCCCAAGCCCGTATTGCACCGCCAGAATAATCATCAGCTTTATTATTAATAAAAAAAGAATTGAAAGGCTGATTTGCATCCTGATTATAATTAATATATAGTTCCTTACAATCTATTGCACCAGCAAAATCATCAGCAGTATTATCCTTAAATGTAGAATTATCAATATATACATTTCCATAAGAATAAACGGCTCCAGAACAAGCATCACCAGTGACATATACCCCATCAGCCTTATTTGACTCAAATAAACAGCCATGAATATGTGCTTCATCAAAAGCTATAAGGGCTCCACCAGACCGCTCGACAGAATTCTTCTTAAATTTTGAATTTGAAACAGTAATAGAATGATACATATATACTGCTCCACCTCCTTCTGGGGCCTCGTTGGACTCAAATTCACAATTATTAATATTTGCTGAAAGAGAATATATCGCTCCACCGCAGCTATCAGCTAAGTTAGAAACGAATTTTGAATTTTCGACATGCAATTTATCATTGACCCATATTGCTCCACCATCTTCAGAATCTGCCATATTAGAATTGAATATGCAGTCTTTGATTGTGAGTGGTTTATCTGAATCACTGTATATGGCTCCACCAGATTTATATGCCCAGTCATTTAAAAAAGTACAATTTTCAATGGTATAAGCTGCAGAACCGGTAATGGAAATTGCACCACCATGATCCGTATCATAATTTTTAGCATTGATAATTGAAAGGTTTTTTAGTATTATATTTCCGCTACTTGATTGAAATCCTCTACAAAAAACAAAAAAATCTTTCCCACAGTCAATAACATGGCCATGGCCATCAATAGTTAAATCTTTATTTAAATTAATTTTAAGATCATCCTCTCCCAAATAATCCCTAGTTAAATCCAGAGTAGATCCTGCAGGAGCATTATCTATCTCTTTTTGAAGGTCTTTAAAAGTACCTGTTGAATTACTTGAAAGTTGCAAATCCTGAATTTCGGAAGATTCTAAAAATGAATCTTTAACAATTATGGAATCATCCACATCAGAAGATAATAATATTAATGAAATAATTATAATCTTATTACAATTCATAATATCGCCTTTTCTATGGTTAATCCATGACATTTTTATGTTTATAAGTTACTTATATATGTTTTTCCGCATGTAAGTACATACTTTCAATGATTTTTCAAAAAATATAATTTTTATTGCTTTAATAATAAATTACAATAAAAAATATATAGTTAAATCATGATTGGATAAAAAATTATTGTTAAAAAAAGAAATAGGAAGAAATATTTTTTTCTAGCTAATCAGTTTAAAACAATGATATACCATCCACCAATAACATATATTATTATATAATGTAAAATATATCATTCATGATATATTAAAGTAAGTACTTGAATGCCTATTTTGTATAAAAATAATGGCATTTCAAAAAAATAATATATAATTAAAATATATTATTATTCATGAGAATTATTTTAGCAGGAACCGGCAGTGCAGTTGGAAAAACTACAATTGCAACTGGAATTATGAAAGCCTTATCTGAAAGATATAACGTTCAGCCATTTAAAGTAGGGCCTGATTATATTGACCCTTCCTACCATACATTAGCTACCGGAAATACATCCAGAAACCTGGATTCTTTTTTTATGCATGACGGACAGGTTAGAGATTCCTATAATAAAGCCATGGATGATAAAGATATTGCAGTTATTGAAGGCGTTAGAGGACTTTATGAAGGAATTGATTCCATTAACGATATTGGAAGCACTGCATCAATTGCAAAATCCCTTAAAGCTCCAGTTATTTTAATCATAAATTCCAGAAGTTTAGTAAAAAGTGCTGCCGCATTGGTTTTAGGCTTTAAGGCACTTGACCCTGAAATTAATATTGCAGGAGTCATATTAAACAAAGTTAAAAACAAAGCCCACTATGAAAAGACCAAGCGTTCAATTGAAGAAATAACAGATACTGAAGTTATTGGAGGCATTATCCGCGACGATAATATTTCAATAGAACAAAGGCATTTAGGACTTGTTCCTGCACGTGAAAGAGAAAATTCACTGAAATTTATTGACATTTGGTGTGAAACCATTAAAAATTCAATTGATTTGGACAGATTGGTTGAAATTGCAAAAACAGCTCCTAAAATTAACTCTGATTTGGAACCGATATGGAATAAACTAAATTCCAAAAAAGTTAAGATTGGTGTTGCCTATGATGAAGTTTTTAACTTTTATTATAAGGAAAATATAGAATCACTGGAAGCGAATGGAGCAAAAGTTGAATATTTCTCACCATTAAATGATGAGCAATTACCTGACATCGACGGATTATACATTGGCGGAGGATATCCTGAACTATTCTCAAAAGAACTGTCAAATAATATAAATATGCTTAAAGATATCAAGAACTTCCACTTAGATGAACGTCCCATATTTGCTGAATGTGGTGGTTTAATGTATCTTATGAAGTCAATCCATGAAGATGCACAGGTAAATGTATATCCTTACAAGGCAGTTTTAACAGATCGTGTGCAGGCACTAAAATATACAATAGCTGAAGTCCAACAGGACAACATTATCTCCAAAAAGGGAGAAGTATTCCACGGACATGAATTCCACTATTCAAAAGTAATTGTAGATAAGCCAAAGCATGATTTTGCATTTAAAATAACTCGTGGAAAAGGTTCTTATAATTTACAGGACGGATTTATGGAAAAAAATACCCTTGCCAGCTATGTTCACACACATGTAGCTGCAATGCCTAACTTTGGAGGAAACTTATGTCTTTCATCACTAGAAAAATAGATTTTTTTCATCCATATATCATCCCAATAGCTATCCTGATTTTTTTAGTTATGGGGTATATTGGATCATTCAACTATAGATTTGAAGACCCACTTAACACACAAACAATACTGACAATAATTTTTGCGGCAACACTTTTTTCAATTGCGGCATTTATCACATCAAAAAAGTTTACAATAGAAAAAACTAAAGAAATTTCTTTTCTATCCGAGAAAATTATAGTGATATTTATAATAGTTGCACTGATATTACAAAGCCTCAATATGATTTTACTTGGCGGCATTCCATTATTCAATAGTGTTTTAAAATCAAATGCAACAACTAACCTCTGGAGAATTGCATACCCATTATTTTTAATTTTAATTAATATATTGCTTGCAAAATACTATAATCGCAAATATTTATTACTGGTTTTACTTGGAGCATTGATTTTTGGGCTTAACGGATATAGAACATCTGTCATTGGAATACTTGTTAGCGTTTTCATTACAATGTATTATATTGGAAAAATTTCTCACAAAATAGGAATTCTATTCGTTGCAGTAATTGCAGTTGGTGGACTTGCTGTAGGCTACATTGCATCACAGTCTATTGCAACGCAACACTGGACACTGAATCCTATCGAGCTAATATTTTATAGAGCAGCATTTACCCAGGAAGTATTCGAAAAAATCATTCCACTGGCAGGAACTACACACGGTCACATATTATCAATGATTTTTTCATCAGGAAGTCCAAGATCATTTATAGGAAATTATGTCCTTCACTATGATGTCTGTCTGACTTCAACAATGTTTGGTCCTGTAATGCTTGATTTTGGCTATATCGGCCTTACAATTCAAATGCTGTTTATGGGAACATTTATAAAAATAATACACACATTTGCTAAAAAAGGTGTTGGAATCGGAATATATTCAATAATATTAACCCATACATTAATCTGGATTGAAACAGGCCCGACCGACATAATGATATGGTTTTTATATTTGCTCGGATTAATTTTAATAGTATTACAATTGAAAAAAGAATAAAGAGAATATATAAATGTTTTAACGTTTTTCATTTGTTAATATAAATTATTTTCAGCTGTAAGAACTTGCTTGATTTTATTTCTTTAAAAAAATTCTTCCTTAATATAAAAATACTTATAAAAACAATTGAATTAATAAAAATTATCGTTAAATAATAAAAAAATAGAAAAATTAGATAAATATTAAAATAATCAATATTATAAGTGAAATAAAGAATATTACAGTTCCACGAGTAATAAAGAATCTTGATCTATCTACAAATATAAATGTTAAACCGTATGATAAAGCTAATGCAACTACCATTTCAATTAATCCGCTTATACCATAATTCACTTTTAAAACATTACCAAATAAATATGATAATAAATATGAAATAATTACAACCAAAGCAATTACAGCAAAAGGATTACTTAAAATAGGCTGCAGGCGATCAAACCATGATGGACCCTTATTATAATTACGATTGTATAAATCTGCAGGATATAATCCACCATTATTATTTTTATGCCTATTTAAAAATGAGGAAACTGGATTAGAAGAATTTCTGTCTTTATCAGTTAGAGGATATAATGTATTTTTATAAACAATAGGATTTTCATCCCTTCTACGCATTATATACTCCATATCAGAGGCATCGTAAGTATATTCCGGATATTCATCTTCAATATATGAAACATCACCGGTTGAATAATCATTACTGTCCAAAGTAGTTTGTTGAGAGTTATCCTGATATCTTTTAGCCAATTCAGTTAAATTATCCCTATCAACCAATTTAATATTTTTTCTCAAAGCATAATTAGTAGCTTGATTGTCAAAGTATGCAGAAGTTACAACAGCTACTTTTGAAGCTTTTAAGCTTTCAGCAGCATCTTCCATTTCTTTTAATAAATCGATTCCTACCTGAAACTCTTTATCATAATTATTACATGCCATAACAACACCAAAATCGCCTATTGTTGTTGGAAGTACAGCATATATATCAATAACACGTTGTGATGTCTTAAAGTTCTTATAAACCTTAAAACCTGAATCCTCCAATACTTTAGCTATAAAATTAATCAGTTGTGCTTTTTCCAAAATTCCACCTGCACATGTTTCATCCTATATTAATTTATAAATTAAATTATTATTAAAGTTTATTATTAGTAAAAATTTTAATATTTTGAAAAACAATAAGTAATACTATGAAAGCCCTAATATCTAATGATGACGGAGTAACTGCAACAGGAATATTTTCTGCTAAAAAAGCTGTTGAAGATTTATGTGAAACAGTCATTGTAGCTCCCGAGACACAACAAAGCGGAATTGGTCATGCATTAACATTATATGAGCCATTAAGAGTAAATGAAAAATGTTTGAAGGATGGAAGTATTGCCTACGGAGTTAGCGGAACACCAACCGATGCAGTAACAATAGGCCTATTTCAAATACTTAATGAAAAACCTGATTTAATGATATCCGGGATAAATACTGGTTTTAATTTGGGTCAAGCAGAATTAACAACATCAGGAACTATTGGAGCAGCTATTGAAGCAGCCAGTTTTGGAATACCAACAATAGCCATTTCTCAAGAAGTAACAAAAGACCATCTAAAATTTGAAAACGGAGCTGTGGATGTTGATTTTAGCTTTGCGGAAAAAATGCTTAACAAATTAGCAAAAATCGTGCTGAAAAAAGGATTGCCTGAAGGGATTGATTTATTAAATGTTAATATTCCTGAAAATCCAGTAGACGATGAATTTGAAGTTGTAAAATTAGGAAAAAGAATGTATACTCCAGTAATGGAAAAAAGACTGGATCCGAGAAGACAACCATATTACTGGATAGGGGGAGAGCCTTACACATCTGATGAAAAAGGAAGTGACAGTCACGAACTAAAAGTTTTACAAAAATCTACGATAACTCCATTAAAAATAGATTTAACGGGAGATTTAAAAGTATTAAAAGATTTCTTAGAGATTTAAATCCTTAAGAATTTTATCGCGTTCTTCATAAAGTTCATTTAAGATTTTCTCATCAGTGCATCCGTCTTTTTTAAGTTGTGCAATTGTTCTGGTAATTGCTTCCAAATTGCTTTCTAATTGATTAATTGACATAATATTATATTAAACATTAAAGTATATAAATTTAAAAAATATAATTAATATATACATTAAAAAGGATTGAAAAATATGACAGACAAAGACCAAGTAAACAGATTATTTAACCAATTTAAAAACAAAAATGTGACAGTTGAATTAAGAGATAATAATCAAGCTGAAGGAAAAATTGTTGCCATTGATAATTATTTAAACATCGTTATAGAAAATGAAAACGGTATTGAAACTTTAAAAGGTGGAAATATAGTTTTTGTAAGTTTAAAAGAATAACCTCACCAATTTAACCTTTTAAAAATATTAAAAAATATAATTTAAGATAAATCAACTTCAATACCTAAAATATCCTTTTTGCCGTTATAAACATCACGGGCAATCTGAGCTGCACCGATAGCTCCTGATTCTTTTGAAATTATTTTTAATTCATATTTATTCTTAAAGTATTTGTTAATTTCATCCTGGAAGTTAAATGGCTCTGTTGCACTGCCCACGGAACCTGTAAGAATTATTCCGTCTATTTCATTTTCACAAACTACATCCAATCCTGCAATTTCCATCGCAACAGTCATTATTAATGTATCGATAGCCAGTTTAGCTTTTTCGTCTCCATTTTCATAATTTTCAAGAAGCTGATCTTTCATGTTAGCTACTTTTCCGTCAATACCGGCAATTTTTATTGCACCCGCATGTGAAAAGCATTCATTGGCAGTACGTTTTCCCTCATCAATATCACGTATCATTTCCAAATCAAGCGGCCCATGTACAATTCCCATTGCTCCAATGCAGGCATCCATTGCCCCTTTAATTTTAGAATCTTCAATTAATATGTTAACACTGTTTGATGATATATCTGCAACGATAAAATTTTTCCAATTTGTTTCCTTGATTGCATTATATGAAATACTCACCTTCTCAGGACTGGCCTGATGAGAATAAGCTGCATTAAATAAATCGTTTAATGAAGTAGAATGCCTGTGAAGACCAGGTATCATAATGCTTGGAATGTTTGAATTTTCAAGCTCGGAAAATACTGAAGTTCCTCCGCCGGTAACTTTACCTGCACCGTTAATGGATAATATACCTCTGTCTTTGACCTTATCAGCCGGCAAAATCTTATTAATACCATCACCCATTGAATAAGTAATTGCCATCAACTTAACAGAATCCAAATCACATCTTTTTGACAATTCTTCAACAGCAGATACCTTACCGCTTTTAGAATCTTCCCTGCCAATTTTAAAAATATCCAAAATATTTTCATCATCATCCATTAAACAAAAAGAGATTCCGGTGGTACCGTGATCCATTCCAATGAAAACCATACAAAACCCCAATAGATATAATTAATAAAAAAAAGTAAAAAAAGTTAAAAGATGAATTTAATCATCTTTTTGTAATCCACAAGCTTTTCTTAATCTTTCACCAACAATTTCAATGTCTTTTTGACTTTCAGCAGCTCTCATTTCTTTTAAGTTAGCGCCGTTAGTTGCATTTTCATCTGCCCATTGTTTTTTGAAGGTTCCATCCTGGATTTCAGTTAAAACTTGTTTCATACCATCTTTTGCTTCTTGAGTAATTATTCTGTTTCCTCTGGTTAAACCACCATATTCAGCAGTGTTACTTACATCATGCCACATTCCAGCAAAACCTTTTTCATAAATTAAATCAACGATGAGTTTTACTTCATGACAGGTTTCGAAGTAAGCGATTTCAGGTTGGTATCCGGCTTCAACCAAGGTGGTAAATCCTGCATTAATTAATTCAGTAATACCACCACATAAAACAGTTTGTTCACCGAATAAGTCAGTTTCAGTTTCTTCTTTGAAAGTAGTTTCTAAAACACCGGCTTTAGTTAAACCACAATCTTTTGCCATACCTAATGCTAATTGCAATGCATCACCAGTAGCATCTCTTTCGACTGCAACTAAACCAGGAATTCCGAATCCTTCTTCGTAAGTTCTTCTTACCATTGATCCAGGTCCTTTTGGTGCAAACATGACAATATTAACATCTTCAGCAGGGTCAATTAAGCCGAAATGAATATTATATCCGTGGGAAAATGAAATAGTATTTCCACTTTCGACATATGGTGCAATTTGTTCGTTGTATACTTTTTGTTGGATTTCATCCGGAAGCAAGATGTGGATAATATCTGCTTCTTTAGCTGCATCTTCAATAGTTTTAACAGTCATGCCGTCTTCTTGTACTAAATTCCAAGAACTACCATTTTCACGAACACCAACAATTACGTTAGCACCACTATCAGCCATGTTTCGGGATTGTGCTCTACCCTGAGAACCATAACCGATTACAGCGATGGTTTTTCCTTCAAGTGCATCTGTATTTACATCTGCATCATAATACATTTTCATTTTATAACGTCTCCTTAAATAATTAGATAAAATTTATCATTATATAATATTGTTTTTAATATTTAAATAAGTAACTAGTTTAAAAGATTATGAAAAATCATATATGAAAACACGATTAATTAAAAATTGTGAAAAATAGAATTTTCATGATTTAAAAGAAAGCTTTTTCTATCCAATCCACCGGCATATCCACATAAACTATTATCAGAGCCAATTACCCTATGACATGGAATTATTATTGAAATCGGATTATGTCCTACAGCTCCTCCAACTGCCTGGGCAGACATTTTTTCAATTCCCCTATTTTCAGCAATTTTAGATGCAATATCCCCATATGTAGCAGTCTTGCCATAAGGAATCTCACAAAGAATCTTCCATACCTCACATCGAAAATCACTTCCCTGAGGTTCAAGATTTAATTCTTTAATTGAAGGTTTTTCACCATCAAAATATCTGTCAAGCCAATCTATTGTCTTCAATAACATTTCATCTGCTTTTTCAGTCAAATCTTCAGAAACATTTGACATGTAATATTTTTGTCCCTCAAACCATGCTCCAATTAACTTGTTATCTTTTGAAGCAAGTAAAATATTCCCTAATGGTGATTTGTAGTGTATTGTATTTATCATTTGAAAAAAAATAAGGAAAAGATGGCTTAATAACCATCCACTAAAACTTTTAACTCACCCGTTACAATATCTATTATAAGACCATGCACCGGCACGTCAGGAATCAACGGATGGTTTTTAATTTTTTCTACAACATCAATGACGTTTTGTTCTTCAGATTCAAATCCGCCAATCCATTGAGCCAAATCATATTTAGCTATGTCTTCTTCTTTAATTCCTCTTGCAATCATCTTTTCTTTTAAAGCTTCAGCATCAGCTCCGGCCATA
>ONIK01000016.1 GCA_900317865.1 uncultured Methanobrevibacter sp.
ACACCACAACCAAATCCTAAAATCATAGGAATAAATGCTTTACCATGAAGCCCAACAACTTTATGCATTACAATATCAACTGTAAATGCTGCTCTTGCAAGATAACCACAATCTTCCAAAATACTCAAAAATAAAAATATCAGGAAGATAATTGGCAGATATGAAATAACTCCACCTACCCCACCAATAATAGCATCACAAATAAATGCTTTAAGATAATAATTAGAAATGAAAGAAGCGACCCAACTTCCAAGTATGTTGAATGCCTGATAAATCAACTTTTCAAAAGGATCTCCTATCAAAAAGGTTAACTGAAACATTAACCACATTAAAAAAATAAATATGAACGGTGCCAAAATCCTATTCGTAACAATTTTATCAATTTTGTCACTGGTAGTTTCTTTTTCTACAGAAGGCCTTTCAACGGCTTCGGCCATCAAACCATCAATGAATGCATATCTGGCATTTGCTATAACCTCTTCTGCACCTTCATCAAAAATATCAATGAGATGCTTTGCAATTCTGTCAACTTCCTTCATGATTTTTGAAGAAATACTGGATTTCTGGACTTTTTCTATAACAATAGAATCTTTTTCCAGTAACTTAATTGCAGTCCATATGGACGGAACATCACATAAACTTTTATCCTGTTCTATAATCACCTGAAGTTCGCCCAAATGTTGTCTTAATTCATCCCCATAGGACAGCTTAATACTTGAATCATTAGGATTTGCAGCAACTTTCTCTACAGTTGTCAGCAATTCATCAAAACCGTCTTTCTTTTTAGCGTTAATTTCAACAACAGGAAAACCAAGTAACTCACTTACCAATTCAATATTAATAAAGTGACCTTTTTTCTTAGCAAAATCGTTCATATTAAGTGCCAAAACAAGATTTGCACCCAATTCCATCATTTGAGTCGTTAAGTACAAATTACGTTCCAAATTAGCTGCATCAACCACATTAATAATTACATCAGAACTATCATCAACAATAAAATCTCTTGATACAATTTCTTCTATAGTATGGGCACTTAATGCATAATTACCCGGTAAATCAATTATATCATATTCATAGTCACCATGTTTAAAACTACCTTCTGCCCTTTCAACAGTTTTTCCCGGCCAGTTTCCTACATGCTGATGCATACCTGTTAATTGATTGAAAACAGTTGTTTTTCCTACATTGGGGTTACCTGCTAATCCTACAATTAATTTTTTCATTAGCTATCTTCCATTTTTACTTTAAAATTTAAAAAAAGATATTAAGACATTTTAATCTTAATATCCATTCCCCCATAAAAAAATCATTTTAGTCTAGTTTCAACCACTTAAAAAAATCCAAATATTAGGTTAACCTAAACTTAATACAAATTCTATTATTAATTATATATAAATGTTTAGGCACACCAAAGTTTATGAAAAATTTTAGGTATTCCTAAAAAATATAGTAATATTTATATATGATGAATACATAATTATAATTAGTGATAAGAAATAGATACACAAAAAGTATCTAATTCAATATTACTAATGTGTTATTGGTTAAAAACCACAAACTACACTCCGATTATTATTAAATTAGTTTATCTCTCTTTTCTAATTTAATAAAACATATAACTACTCTCACGAAATTAAATATGATTATCATATTTAATTTCACCTATTTGATTTAAAGTGATTAAAATGTCTAATACAAAAAAATGCTGTCAAAAAGCGGATGAAGAAAAAAATACTGTGAAAAGAATATTGAAAAAAATTTGGACATTTTTCTTCGGATGTAATTGTCATTAAATTATTAAATTCTATTTTTTATAATATCTACAATATCTGATACAAATTTTTAAATAATAATAAAGAAAAAATAAATATTAATTAACAGAATTGTAGGTAGCCACATGAATCGAAGAAAAAAAATTATTATTGCAATATTAATTGTTTTTTTAATAGGGATTATTACTATAATTGCTGGTGTTTTTTTATTCCATTCTGGAGGCGATTTGGCTTCAGGAACTGGGAATATCTTAGTTTGTGCAATTGATGAAAGTGAACAAAGACCTGGAATGGGTGCCTGTGATATGGCATTCATTGTAAGAATAGAAAATGGAGAAATAAAAAATTATACTGCAATATATCCACATGGAATGACACATCCGAATGCAAGTGAGCCTGCAGAGGCACAGGCTCAGGGAGCGGGACCAAAACTACTACTCCACGATTCATTTTGGTATAGCAACAATGAAAAATCAATGAAACTCGCAAAGGAAATTGTAGAATATCAAACCCAAATTCCAATAGATGCAGTTGTAGCAATTAACAGTAAAGGATTAGATGGAATACTTGGAGTTGCATCACCTCTAAATATTAATGGAACAAAAGTTAACGCAAGCGGTATTGACATTATTCGTGAAGAACAGGCCAACGATGGCCAATCAAGAGGGGATGCTGTATTAGATATTGTACGTGCAGTAGCTGAATCTGCAACAAACCCCGATAAGAAAAATGCAATGGTAAATGTTGCCTTGAAAGAATATTCCAAAGGAAATATTGTGATGACTCCACAAGGATCCTTTGTTGGACTATTAGCAACCAAAGGTATTGAAAACATACTGAAATGACAAAAAACCTAATTTAATAGATTCAAATCTATTAAATTTCAGGTTCTAATTTTTTAATTAAGATTCCCATAAATACAACAATCATAGGAAATAACACCACATACATAACCATTATTATATTTGATGGAATAATATCCCCCATTACTGTAGAAGCTGCCATCAGCATAATCAGCAATATTACAGGAGCCAGAATAGCTACAAAAGTATAAATCAATATGAATGCATTTAGCCTTTGAGAGTAATCCTTTAGCTTAACATGCATATCAAATGAAATATCATCAGCAATGATGGCTAAACTATTAGCCAGATTACCTCCTACACGCAAAGTTCCTACAATTTGCTGGACCGAACGGGAAAGTCCATCTGAATTAACACGGCCAGACATTTCAATAAGTGCATTTTCAGTTGACTCACCATAGCGAACCTGCTCTAAAACACGAGTCAATTCTCGGGAAAATGATCCGTAATTAGCATTTGCAACAGTAATTAATGTATCATGCAAACCCTTACCCGATTTTAATTCGATACCCATATGCCTCAATGCATAAGGCAATTCCAGATTTAAATCTGAATAACTTCTTTTTTGTTTCATCTGAGGATATATTTTCATGAAAAGGTAAAACATTCCACACAAAACAACAAACATTAAAGAAATCTCCAATCCAATAAAAACATAAATAATTAAAAATAATATCAGTAAAACGGCCATGACCTTTTTAGATAAAAAATTATTGATAAATCTGCTTCGGAATTTATTGAAACGGTCACTGTCTTTCATTTGAATTTCTGAAATGTCAACTCCTTTAACATCACTCTTTTTGGAAAAATCGAAGGAAGGAAATTTAAAGTTTATAAAGAAATTATAAATAACTAAAATAATATTTCCAACATTAATGAATAGTTTATCAAACATCGAATCACTACCTATTCAAAAGAATTTGATTTAAAACCTTTTGAGGATTTTTATAATACAGTTCCAAAACTGCCTGAACACCATCAACAGAACGTATATCCTGATTAACCATATGTTGTAAAACTAATTGACGATTACCAATTTCTTTGTATAAATCATTTAATGAATTTCCACTTAATTTGGCGATTTCAGTTAATGTCTTTGAAGCAACACTTACATTTTCAATCATATCAGTTTCAGGATTCCATTCAAAAATCTTATTTAATTGGACAGTACCCTCTTCCATACCGACAACCTCTGCAACTTCACTGATACGCCTATATGAAACACCATCTGGCCTATAAATTCTATTTTGCATAACTATAAAATCAATAGCTGTAATCATTATTTCCGGAACAGACATCGGCTCATTTGTTAGTCTGGTTATGGTTTCTCGTGCATCATTGGAGTGAAGGGTTCCAAAACCGGAATGTCCTGTGTTTAAAGCAGTGAATAGTGTTATTGCTTCATTTGCACGAACTTCCCCTACAATAATACGGTCAGGCCTTTGCCTTAAGGAATTTTTAACCAAATCATTCATTGTTAATTCACCCTTATTCTCAGTATTGGAAGGTCTTGTTTCCATTCTTATAACATGTTCGTGAGGAATTTGAAGTTCCAACGTATCCTCAATTGTTATAATCCTTTCTTTTGGGTTAATCAGTGCTGTCAATGCGTTAAGTGTTGTTGTTTTGCCGGAACTTGTCCCTCCAGATATGATTGCATTGGCAGATTTTACCCCCAAACCGTCAAAGCACAGCCAGAAAAAGGCTGCAAGCTCAACAGATATCGTTCCAAAATTAATTAAATCAATAATAGTTAACGGATCTTTTTTAAATTTACGGATGGTTAGGGATGGACCATCAGCAGATACCGGAGGAATGGTTGCATTAATTCTTGAGCCATCCATTAATCTTCCATCCAGGATTGGTGATTCCTGGTCGATTCTTCTGTTAATCTGTCTTGCCATCACGTCAATTAAGTCAGTCAATTCCTCTTCATCTTTAAAAACAATATTAGTTTTCATCATCCCATACTGCCTGTGATATACAAAAACAGGCTTGTTTATACCTATTATCATTATCTCTTCCAAATCATCATCATGAATTAGAGAATCTATTTGTCCATATCCTATAATATCCTGCAGTAATTTATGGGATAATGATTCTACATATTCATTTGAAATGTTTCCTGATTCAAATGATATTCGTGAAAATAGGAAATTTTTAATATCATTCAACAATTTATTTTCATTTAATTGGAAATTTTCACCAGCAGATATTGCCAAATCCACAAGATTTTCCCGTAATTCAGATAAAATTATTTTTTCTTCAGGCGTATATTTCTGTTTAAAAACTTTATATGTTGGTATTAAACCATTACTGTCTTTTATGTCATTCATTGAAATCACCATTTTTTTTAGAATTTTTTGTAAGAATACTATTAGTAATACTTATTAATAAATTTTTATTACGAGTGAAATTATAATTATAAAGTAAAAACAATATTAAAACATGAATAGAAAATGCAGTTGTGGAAAAAATTGTTATACGACTTTTGAAAATTTAGGTCAAAAAATTGAAAATTTGCAGGAATGTGAAAAGTGTAAAGACATTCAAATTAAAAAATTCAGTCCTTTGAAAGATTTAATTGACTTTAATGAACTTACTGGAGATTACATGAAATGCTCCTGCGGTAAAAGACCGATAGATATAGTTATGAGTCATATTTTAAAAATTATGATTGGGGAAGAAATCGTTCCAGAAAAAGCAACACTTAGAAGAAACAGTCCTGTACCGTTAAGCGAATTCTACTACAGCAGTTTGAATCCACAATTCATTAATGAAAACTCATTAATTTTACTGCATCCTGATTTTACAAAAGAAACAGCTTTGAAATTAATTGAAGAGGTTCCTGAAGTAAAGGGAGTGCTTAAAGGAAGCCCTCAGGAAACTGTTGGACAACTTAATAAAAACACAGGAATTAAACATTTTGAACTCCTGGAAGGGTGTGATATGCAAAGCAATGTAATGAGAACCTTAATTAATGAAAAAATAATAGTTAACAAGGAACAGTCAAAGCACCATATTGAAGTTGCCCCAACTACAGAATCAAAACTTGTTAAACTGCATAACTATATAAAAAATAACAATATTGAAAAGGGAATTGCGGTGGATGCAATGTGTGGCAGCGGAGTTATAGGAACCTACCTGTTAAAATATGGCTTTGAAAAGGTAATATTCAATGACATAAATCCCGAAGCTATTGAAAACTTAAAGGAAACCCTTGAAGTTAATAACATAAATGAAGGTTATGAAATACATAATGAAGCATTTGAAGATTTAGAAATTGATCATGCAGATTTATGTATTGTTGATGCATTTCCAAAAGATGATGCATCAGAGATAATAGAAAAAGCAGAAAAAATAGCTGATAATGTGTTAATTATCTAGCTATTCAAACAAACATCTGCATATAGATGATAATGGCTGGAACAATTAAAACACCCATCAAATGGGACTTGCCTATCCCCAAATAATGAGGCAGCATTCCCATTGCAGTCGAAGTGATTAAAGCCAGCACCATATATCCAACAGGTGCACCATAATAAAAAATAAAAATAAACAGTATTACAATTTGAAGCAAAATTACTGCAATGGAAAGTTTTTTATAATCAACACCACCCATTAACCTGGAAAAAGAATCACCCAATTTCAAGGCCAAAACCAGTGAAACCGAAACCGCCAACAGAGAAGCAAAAATATAGATAATCAAATGATTTAAAGTCATTTCACTAATCAAATAAGACATGTAAACGGCAATACCACTTCTGGGATTTCCTATAATATAAATGGCCATTAAAGAAAACAGACAATCGGAAATGTTTAATCCGGAAGTTGCAAGCAAAAAATTAACAGTATCATCGTCTTCATTATCACTTGCTCCGCTTGCTGCCTGAGCTATGACCGTTCCCTGAGCAGGTCCAAAACCTGGCAGAAATCCCAGAATAGCTCCAGTTATTCCTCCTGCAAAAATACTTTTGAACTTATTGAAATCAATGTTCAAATCATAAAAAGAATTTTGATGAGGAAGTGTTGAATTATCATTTAAACTAAATAAAATGGTGCTGATACCAAACAATCCCGAAAAAGTGCACATCAATGAAACACCAGAGGATATCGGTGTTTGAAAAGTCGTCCAGCCTAAAATTCCAGACAGTACAAACAACAGCAATGACCACAAAAAGTCACGGTGTGTCCGAGTAAGAGAATACGTCAAATAAATTGAAGCAAAAAGCAGAATCATCCATGTAAACGGTTTAGATATGTCATGCAATATTGGTAAAGCAAAAGCAAATATCGGAAGCATCAATATCGTAACTATTATTGCCCCAAAACCGCCGACACATACAATTCTTATTACTTCCTTGGCACGACCCTGCAATACCATTCTATGTCCCGGAAGGATTGATGTAGCTGTTCCTTCTTCCGGAACACCTAAAAGCATCGACGGAACGAATTCTATTAACGCATGGGCAATTGACATTGCAACCATCAACACACAAAGAAATTCAGGACTTAAAAAAGTCAATAAAAAAGTTGATGAAGCAAAAAGAATTGCACCAGCAGTATTAACGTGAATACCAGGTACCATGCCCGTTGTTGTACCTATCATTATTCCTATAAAACATGCAATCACTAATTCTATCATATCTTTTTTGAGAGATGAAATGCATTTTAAATCTTGTTGAATCTGGTGATAAAAATTGTTGCGAACCAATAAGGTTTATATATAAATATACACAATATATACACAAGAGGTGATGTTATGATTACATGCTCAGTATGCGGTTGTTTAAATGATCCATCAAATATGGTATGTGAAGAATGCGGTTCTGACCTTATTGATGAATCAGAATTAGAATACTTATATGGTGATGACTGAATCGGTTTAAATCACCATAATCTTTATTTTTTTTCATAAATAACAATTTTTAAAACTGACCAATATTTTTCAATCATTAGAAATTTTCACGATTGAAACTTAAAGATTTCATTGATACTTTTGACAATAGTTTTAATAAATCTCCACGGGACAGGTTCAGCTCTTCACAAATCATATTATCCCATTCAATTTCCTTTTCTTCCAGTAATTTAGCTGTTTTAATACCTTTTTCAGTTAAAGTGGTGATATATTCTCGTTTATTGTTGGGATTAATTTTGCGCTCAATCAAACCTTTCTTTTCAAAATCACTGAATGCCCTTGATACACCGCTTCTATTCATAAAGCAGGCTTTAGCAATGTCTGACTGGTTAACTCCCGGGTCAAAATAGAGCAACATGAACATATAATATTGAGAATAAGAAATTTCAGTTTCATTGTCAATGAATTTGTTCAAATAATAATCATGAGTTTCTTTAAGTGTAATCAAATGATTTAAAACAAAAGGAGAAAGTTTTATAATTTCTTCATAGTCCATCATATTATCACAATTAACAATATAGATACACTACTATTTAAATGTTGCTTAATGCAACAATATATACAACGAAAAATAAAAAAAAGAATTTGAAAGATATTTACATTAATCTTCCAATACCAGTAATTTCAATACTAGCTACGTCATCTAAACCTGAAATGAATTCTTCGGTAGATTCAGTTCCACCTTCACCATCTTCAATAGTGAAATTTAAAATTAAAGCTACTAAACCAAATGCAATTGGTTCTTCAGAAATATTTTGGAATTCAGCATCTTCAGGCATTCCTTCTTCAATAGTTACTTTTAATGCATCTAAGTCTACTTCTGGACTTTCAGGCATAATTTTCATAGTTGCTAATACTTCAGCCATTTTAATTCCTCCATTTATCTAAGGACCTTCAAATCCGCATTCACATTTGTAAGCGTGACCAAAGGTACGACATTTTTCACATCTTGCAATTTTTGCTCCACATTCTGGGCATTCGAATTCAACAAATGGACCAGTTAATGGGATTTCTTGTTTACATGAAATACATTCTACAGTTTTCATTTTTAATCACCTATTATTAGTGTGTAATCGAAGTTATAATCATTTATATTATCATCTATAAGAGATAAAACCCTTTCAGGGAACTTTCCATTCACAACATAACAATTAGTCCCAAACCTCAATAAAAGAGAAGGTAACATTACATCAATCGATGACTCTTGAAAAGTTAGTAATTTTGATGCATCGATTTTACTTATGAATGTTGAACCCGGCTCTTCCGGTTCTTGGGTATATATACCATTTACATTTGTTACTATAAAAAGGTTCGCATTAAAAATATGGGAAACATATGCCGCAATCGAATCTGATGTAACATCCCATGAGCATTCAAATGGATCCTCTTTTTTTAAAAAATCAGATACAACAAAAATCGGCGTGTAACCTTCATCGGAAATTTCATTTATTTCATCAATCGAAAATGCCAATCTGGCAGAATCTACTTTATCATTAACAAGCCTGGAAATTATATCCATACAGTCAATTGCCGTATAATGAGTTACTTCAGCAGAAAAGTTTTGATCAGAATCATATTTACGGATAAGATTTGCAAATTCACCGCCCCCCATAATTATTAATGAATTGGTATTTTTTAATTGTTTAGCCATTTCAATTGCATAATCTGGAAATAAACTTCCCCCAATTTTCACAACCTGTTTTATGATATCAATCACACCCACATTTAATTAAAAATAGACCTCATTAAAATGATACTTGCATCATAAAAGTTTCAAATCCCCAGTCACTTCATCAATAATTTTATCTTCATCTGGACCAAGTGCTAAAACTGTAACACTTGATGTAGGTATCTGGGTCCTTCCAGCATCAATTACCAAATAATTCGTAATATTCTTTTCATCCGCCAATTTTTTTAAAGCGAATAATTCATCTGCCGTCTTAACCTTACAGACAACTTTAGCATAGGCTTCATTTTCCCATTTTCTAATCTTTTCTTTGCTTGATTTTTTATAAGAACCGATAGAACCATGACAACACTGGGCTGCAATCTTTCCTTTTCCCATTTTCAAATCTGTTCTTACAACCATCACCTGCTTCATTAAACAACAACCACTTTTCTTATTTCACTCTCACAAAAATAATATATGAAATTCATCATTAAAAATACTTTATGCACCCACCACAATAAAAAAATTTTCTAAAAAAAAATAGTGGCCAGGATATTAAAAATATCCCGGCCATCAAAAAAAAACCAAAAAAATATAGGAGGAAAAAAAATGGTATTACCCAAAAAAACACCCTTAAAAAGAGAACTCCTCACAGATAAAATCTGATCATAGGAGAAACAAACCTATATTACTGAACAAAATTCCCATAAACACGCTTAGATTCATCAGCAATATCCAATTCATGCCTACGTTTATTTATTTCAATCTGTTTATCCAAAATTTCATCCGTTAAACCTTCTTTTTCATACTTACGATTGAGAACCCTTTGTTCATTTCGTAACTGCACTTCCATTTTAACTCTTTCATCATTATTCATACGTAATACACCTCAAGGAGTTATGATACAAACACTTTTTTGGCTGATGCCATTGATGTATGATTGTTGCTCTGCTCTTGACCTACTTTCAATATAACCATAATATCCACTACCGCAACGGTCTCCAAGACTATTTAATATGTTCATTGGACTATCACAGTCTTGTGCAACTTCATAATGGCCGTCTGACCTACGGTAGAGTAAATGGAATAACAATGCTCCATTATCAATATAAGACTGTATTTCATCCCAAGATAATTCGCTTTTGTTTTTCCAAAGCATCTTTAAATTATAGCCATACTTCCGATTAAACCACGCCAAACCAGTAGCCAAACCATCATGGTCAGTACCATAAGTTGTGGTTCCACACACACTCATTAGAGTAGATTCTGATAATTCTATTCCAGTTAAACGGTAAATGCATTGCATGAGGCTATGAGGACCACAACTATAAGGTGTTTTTTGCCCAAGTTTTCCCGGTCCTTGTTCAGTAATGTATGAGTGTAACTCCACAGGTTCAGGTTTAGGTTCCGGCTTAGGATTAATCACAATCTTATTAGTCACCTTAGAAGGTAAATGATAATCATCACCCAAAAATTCAGCAGCAATCTCATAAGTACCTGGCTCTAAGTTAATATTCAACTTATACAAACCAGTAGAATCACAATTACGAATATACTCTCTACCATTCACTGTTAAACGAACATTACCTGCAACACGTCCCAAATGATCATAAACAGCACATTGATACACCGTACCATCACGATAAGTCATGTTTATATCAGTACCTTCAATACGAGTCTCAGTTTGAACAATAACATTACAAAAAGCAGTCACTAAATTATAATTATCATCTTTAAAACTAATTAAAGGAGTATACACTCCAGGGTTGAGATTAATATTCAATCTTGCAATACCAGACTCATCAGTTTTTCGTTCATAATCTCTACCATTAACATTAAAAGTTACTATCTTATTTACTAATGGAGTATTCCCTTCATATAAAGCAACTTCTAATTGATCTTTCTCACCATAAACTTTACATAAATCCTTAGTAATTAATTGTGCATTTTTTTTATTATTTCCTAATAATTCTCTAATTAAATCAAGAAAACTCATTTTTCATCACATCCCCAATTTTTTTTTATTCATCAGTAACCCACGTAACAGTACCATGAAACAGGTGATTCTCCGAATGATCACTAAAAATTTCAACTGCATTTGTATCTATATTGATTCTAACACGAAGATGAAACCCATACAGGTTAGGACAATAAATATGATGTACATTCTCTGCAACGGGAACGGCAGGACGAAAACCCTCAGGAATCTGAAAGATTGTTATCCAACCATCCCTAACGGGAGTAATCCATTCCTCACCATCCCATTTATCAATTATCAATTGCACTATCCCATTCCGCTTAACAAGGTTGAAATGAGAGTGTAATCTATACTGAGTTACAGTCATAATATCTTCAGACTTAGCAAAGTATGATGAATCTTTTCCATCGAGTACATCAGCATCTAAGCCTGAGCCTGACCCATCAACGTTTTTGATTTTTGCGAGTACTTGACTTGGGGTGTCAGTGGTACCATCAACTCCGTTTTGACCTGCTGGTCCTTGTATTCCTTGTTCGCCTTGGTCTCCTTTATCTCCTTTATCTCCTTTTTGGCCTTTGTCTCCTTTTTGGCCTTTTATTATTCCTATTGGTTGACATGGCATTTTTTATCATCTCCTTTCAACTAATTTGTCTGATGGGTATCCTTTCGCCACATAATTCGCTTTTTGACCTTTTGGAATTCTAAATGTACAATATGATAATTCAAATACAGATGAACTGCAAGTCATTATCTCTTCATTTTCCCAAAATAATTCTATAGTATGATCATGAGTTAACGCAAAACCAGCATAACCTATTGAATTTACACTTTTTGGAACAGTAATATTAGTAAAACTACTATCCTTAAAGGCATCTTGACCTATGCTTTTGAGATTTTTCGGAAGAATGATTGAGGTTATATTGTAACACTTCTTAAAACACTCTTTTCCAATAGATATAATAGAGTTTGGGAGAACTATTGAATTTATTGTTGTATAAGCAAACATACTGTTTGGTAGTGATGTTATTTTTCCAGTAACAATTATATCATGTGTTGTTTTACCATCCGAATACCTATGAAATGACTCCCCCCCTGCCCCTGCTTGTTCGGTTGTTCCATCACCCCAATCAATCACAGTATCTACTGGGAATTGCATACTAAAAGCAGTGTCAGTAATAATATTAAATGATAAAACATATGTAGGTTCTACATACTCCCATATTACTCCACCATTACTTGTTATGCTTTTAACTTCTTTGTTGTTAAACATTACTGTTTTAGCATTGTTAAAAATGTTAGTCATGGGGTATCAAGCCCCACTACTATTATTTGGTATTATAACCACTTCTACATCTTCTGTTGTATCATCAGCATAAGTGATAGTAAAAGTCGCAGTAGATGTATTTTCTTTATTCAATGTTTCAGATTCATCAAGAACCGTCAATTGTTCAGTATCTTGTTTAATTATTAATTTACTCATTGTTTAAGCACCCCTTTCAATAAATACTGTATTTCCATTATTATTCCAATCACTATTCGCTTCATAAATCGCAGTAGTACCATTCGGAATCCTAACTTTTTGCCCACCCCCTATATAACTTATAGATGGAATATCGTTTGCATCAGTCCAATAAACATCAATAAAACCATCATCTATTGTATACAAATAATCATCAATTTCTGATACTGTAACTGGAATATCTATGAGAGTCAATTGACCCCCTATACCCATCTTAAATATTTTTGTTGCCCCAAAGGGATAGTATAGTTTTGTTATATCATAACCACAATCTTCAAAAGTGTAATCATCAAATGTAGGAATATTACAATTACTGAAATCAAATATAACTGTATGTTCGCCACTTGTTGTAAAAGAATATTCTTGTTCTAATGTATCTGTATTTGAGTAAGTAACAATATTTCCATCACCCCAATCAACAGTTAAAGTTTCTCCATCGGCAAGATAAATATAATCCCCCGTTTGAGATGGATTATCTGTAATTCTTGCATAAGACCTATAAGTAGATGCACCTTCATCAAATACTAATTTTAATAATGGTGATGGGGCTTCTGTTTCTTTTAAAATATATAATCCATCATTAGTTATCTCACTAATATCTTCAATAACAGTAATATCAGACTTATTTGTATTTTTAATTGCATTGGCAAAATCATCTATTATTTGTGAATCAACCATAACACTTCACCCCCACAGAAAAAAAATATAAGAGGATTTTATATTAATCCTCATTTAATGCATTAGTTACAGCGATTAATACTGATTCTATTTCACTGTTTGCATCAGCAGTCCATTGTGCACTTACCTCATCTGCTAATTTTGCTTTAGTAACAGCTTTAGCATCAATTTTAGCAGTTGTCACGTTACCATCAACGATTTTTGCAGTAGTAACACTATTAGATGCTAATTCAGTTGATGTTACTCCTCCCGCTTTAATACTGAATACACCACTTGCTGACACTGTTATTGTGGTTTCATCAGCAGTTTGTAACCAATCACCCGTTGGTATTATTAAATTAGAGGTTCCGTCATTATCTACAGTTTGAACAACAAGTAAGATATATTGATCTCCAGTCACAAGTCCTGCTGCGGTTTCTTCAGCAGTTGGAGTTGCACCCACAGTTTCAACACTACCACTTCTTACCATTTTGTCTTTTTCAACGTTAATTTTAGCTCCTACTTGAGTTCCATCAATAGTAAGATAGTAAGATGATGCATAACCTGCTTCAGCAGTTGCTTGTTTTACAAAATCAAATACAGGAGTGTTTTCAAGATCATCATAATCCCCACTAGTTGCGACTGCATGTAATCCTGAAAAAAGATTACTTATAAAGCTTTTTATTGCTTGTACGGTAGCATAACTACTATTATCTTGAGTGAAATCACCAGTTATATCATTTTTCTTATTACTTAAAGCTTCAAATCTATTAACTAATGCATTTTTAAAGTTTTGTACTTCTCTCTCGTCTACAGACATTTTTAATCACCTATTTTATAATTTAATTATTTAATGCCTCAGTTAAAGTACTGAGGAAACTATCAAGTTTATCATCCATATTATCATTGAAATCAATGATGTCATTTGATAAATGTGTATGGATTTTATCTGCTTTTCCTTCTAAAGTTGTTGCAATAGAAGCAAATTTTATATCTGCCTCTGCCATCCATGCCATTACGGTCGTTTCATCAGCAAATGGAAGATTTACAATACACAATAATTCACCATCACTGTAAAAACTCAAGTTATTATCCCTAAAGTCCAATGAGTCAAAGCGTGAATGTAATTTTTCGTAGATGTCTATGAATATGTCTTTATCCTCATCACAATTACAGTCATGATTATGTTTATGATGTTTATGATGATGTGGATGATATCCTGAATCTTTGAGGTATACAATCAGAGTATTCGTTGTTAATAAGTCGCCCGCATAAACAGTTACACTAAAATAGCGACCAAACAGTGCACGACTCGGAACAGGTATAGTATAAGATGCACCTAATTTACCTAGATATTCACGTATACTTCTACCTTGATCATCCCTGAATATAACAATTTTTTCGCTATCATTCCACAATTCATTAAAAGTGAATGTAGCATCTACTGCATTTCTAGTTTTGCTTACTAAGATTTCATTATCTATTCTTTTTATTATTTGATTTTCAATTGAAAATTTCAGTTCCAATTTAATCACCTCCATATTTCACGTATACTATATCAAATGTTTTATTATGTGATGTTAAATCTCCTTTTAAAATTACATGTGCAACACCATCCTGCCCATTATTCAATCCAATGGCATCAGCATTAGGTATTCTTCCATTGCTTGTTGTTGTTACTTGTTTAACTGTAGAACCCATTATCAATGTTGCGTTTAAGTTATTAATTGGATTTTGTCCACTTTGACTAGTAACTTGTATATTTAATTTATCCCCAACATTCACTTTCAATATTGATCCTTCGAATGTTTCCATTGTGTCTTGTGTGTATAATGAACCATCGGCCTTAGTACGAATTAATCTAACAGAAATATCGTTTTTCACCATATATCTATCTCTAAGAAGACTTACGCTCTCGACCTCTGATTTAAAAATATCAGTGAAATCATGTGTAGATAAACCTTTACCATTGACTTTATCTACTTTACCGGCTAATGCATTGTTTATACTACCTAACGCATTGTTTATACTACCTAACGCATTGTTGATTTTATCATTTACTGCATGTTGATTTGCATTAGCAGCAGACCCAATATTAGATAATGCTGATGCTTCAACAATCATAGTTGATGGGTGTGTAGATGGATGTGTGTATTTGTTTGCTTCTTCATCAATAGCATCAAGCTTAGCCTTCAACATATCAGTAAAATCATTACTAGACAAACTTTTACCATTGACTTTATCTACTTTAGTACTTATCGAACCATTAATTGAATCTAAAGCTTCTTTAACTTTTTTATTCTGCACAGGATTAGTAGAATTTGAAGATAAAGCAGAATCAACAACTAATTTATCTTCAGTAGTAATCTTTCCATTACTGTCAGTTACAACATTCTTTGATTTTTGATTACTGATAACACCATCTTTGTTAATATAACCATGACTATGATCCACATCTGCTTTACTGGCAAAATCAACCTCTATATCTCCTTCAATATTTGCAATTTGTTGATCAACATAAGCTGTTTTTGCATAGTCTGCTAAACTTTGATGGCTTGTTAAATAGCCTTTATCATTTGTAAATGCAGAAACTTTCGTTGGAAAGTCCGTAATATCATTTTTATTGTGTTTATGACCCTCATCTGATTTACCATCAATTAATTCTTTTAAAACTGTACCTTGTGCAGCAGCTAACGCTATAGCATCAGTACTAGTTGTTGTTAAGTTATTCGCAACTTTTAAATGACCAAAAACACCACTAGTCCCTTTCCCATATGTAGCTGCATTGACAGCATGATTTTTAATAGCATAACCATTCTGAATTTCGGTTTTAGTATAATAATTTTCTAAATGTTTAACAGCAATATAATGACCAATTTCCATTTCATAATGATTGTCTCCCTCAGGATCAGCAATATACAAATATAATGTACCTTCATCCTCCCCAGGTGTTTCAACATGCCGGAACAATGGAGGATGATCCTCATCATTATAATAACAGTAAAGTTTACCATCCTCATCATTACCCCACAATGTAAAGAAACCTGGAGGAGGTACTTGTATGGCCTCACAATCTTTATCAACAATCATACTATACAATTCATTAATAGCTTCAGCTACAGTATCTGCCCTTGTGTCTAATTGCATTTCATTAACGAAATCTTCTAATGATTTTACATGTGTTCCTAATTTAGTAACACGCAAGTTTCCACATGTATTATCAAGTTTATCTTTTTCTGCATTTGTTAATTTACTCATGCTACACTCTCCCTTGAGACATTTCCAATCTTCAACTTGGAATCTGATTTGATTTTTGGATCATATTTTTTCTCAACAATCTGTGCCTTAAAAACACTAGTATCTGGCAATTTTATATAAACAAAATCCCCAGCATTAAAATCTAATTTTTCTTCAGTTAAATCAACATTAATATCTTCCGATTTATCTAACCATTGAGTATTATCACCAGAACCATTTAATTTCTTCCAACAACCAATAAGAACCTCTTCAACGCTTTGTTCAGATGTTTCAAAAGGTTCTAATTTTGGATTGTTATTTGTCATGTAAGTATAATTAAAATCAGCAGAGGTTATTGGAGCATAAATAAACATTTCTCCTTTTTGTTTCACATAAGGAAATGGAGATAATTCATATAATTTAGTGGAATCACATTTTAAACTTTTTAATGTTGCACCATCTATTTTAATACTAACATCCCCATATAAACTATCTAATAGTGAACCCTCTGTTAAAATATCATTTAATCGTATTTTAGTTTCATCCTCGCCACCAATGTTTTCATCACTTGCAATTACTTCTTTATATTCTTGATGTACTTCTTGAATCGTCTCTTTTCTTGTTGTTTCTGTAGTTGCTTCAGCAGGTGTTAATTTTCTCCATTCACATCTGCCACCGCCCCATTTGTCACCACCACAGTAACCACAGTAATCTGCATCGCAACCGCCTTTGCTCATACTACAAGTGATTTCTCCTTCATATACACCTTTGGGATTATCTGTGAGCGTGCCTGATTTTCCACATGCTGGACAGTAATTTTGCCATGTTTTGGTGAAACGTTTATATGGTGTTTTTGGATACCCACAACAGCCACAGGAAGGCATCATATTAACTGTTATAACATCAGTATTAGCTACTGACTCTGTAACTTCAATTTCTTTTTCTTCAATTGTTTCAAAGAATTTCATGAATTTAATTTCTTTTTTATTGAAATCAATTTCAATATCCGTATTATCCTGTATTAGATTCACATCCCTGAATCCTATTACAAAAGATTCTGGGGTGTTTTGACTAATATTTTGTTTAGATATGGTTATAGTGATGTTTTCTACACCAGATGTTTTTGTAACCACCATTACAGGGTATGATTCACTAATATAATTATCTAAATCATACATGTTTTTATCAGGCAAAGGATTCATTGGCGTTTTATACGGAAGATTATTGGATTCGCTTGTATTTTGAGTATACATGAAGGGCATGTACTCATAATCTTCAGCATCTACAATATATTTTACATTATATTCTACAGTAGAAGGTAAAATCTTATTTAAATTAGGATACTCATTAGATTTACATACTACTTTCTTTTTAGTAGTTAAATACTCTGCAAAGATATATATCAACCATTGAAAATTGACTTTTCCATGATTAGTAATAATACCAGCAGGCACAGTGCCTGCTTTTTTAATATACTCCTGACAACGCATAGCTAAATCAAAAATCTCCTCAATACTAAAAGCACAATCAAGATTATTACCATCACTCACCAATGGCGGTTCAATAATAATCAACTTAATAATCTCACTACCAGTATTAAGAATATATTTAGTAGCCATATCAACAAATTGACTCATACCAATATTCAATGAAGTTTCTTCATTGAAAAAACGCATATTAATTGTATCTGGAATATAACCAAAAGTAGTGATTTTTTCATGTAAATTTTTTGCAGCAACAAGTATATCACTAGTTAACGCACCATAATTCGCATAATAAGGCATTACTTTTTCATTATTAATATCCAAATTATAAAATTGCTTTAAAATTTTCGTGTAATCTACATTACTATTATTCTCTGATTTAACAATAGGCATTATACCTAATGCATTTTTAGTTTCATCACTACTATACTCCAACTTATCAGTATTTTCACCAACAGTAACCCTTTCAAGAAGTTTATTATGTGTAACACCAAAATTTTCCGGTTTTAATAAACTAACATGCTTAACAATCTTATTATCCACTAAACTATAACTGTATTTAAACATTAAACCAGTAGTTTCTTCAATCTCTTTCAATAATGCATACTTTGAAATAGTACCATTAACATTAATCATTTTCAAAGAAGTATCTATACCAGGCAAATCAGTATTATCAACAATATAAAAACCTTCAAAAAGAAGATTTAAAAATGTTTTATCTAACATAATAGTACTGCCTGAAACATGCCTGCGATAAAGAGGATCATTAATATAAAATGGGGCGCAATTATTTAACTCACAAACAATCTCTTCAGCTTCTAAACTTATTAAATTATCAACATAATCAACTTCAACTTCAGTATTGATTACAAACAAAACATTCTCTAAAAATATTTTATTACCTTGACAATAAAGATTTTGATCATGTTTCACATTAGTTAATTCACAATCAAAATCTAATGTTTTATAACCACCATAAGTGTCAGTGATTTCAACAGCAGCATCTGCATCATCTATCCATTCCAGAATTTTTTCATCATGATCTAATATTATAATCATTCTCATTCACCCTTTTAACTCATAATATTTTATTTCTGAAACTCGACAATTAACACAATTACTGAAATCAAAACTACCTGCGAGAGTGAAGAAAGTACTATCTAGACTAATACAATTAGGGTCAATCTTAAACCATTCACCATAAGCTTCATAGTATAATTTACGGTTCTTACAATCCAATTTCAACATAGTGTTTACTGGTAAATTATCAATGAATCCACCAGTTAACGTACATTTTTGACCTGTTTCCTGTTCTAAAAGGATGATTTCACCTTCATGAGATAATATATTAAAGTATATTGTAGGTTTTACTTTTCCCATATGTCCAGTATGTCCCATGTTTGCTGATTCAGTTTCTTTTAGATTACGTGCTAATCCAGATGGAACAATTAATTCAGCTTCACATTCATAAGCACCATCCACAGGCTCTGCATCCATAGTATCTTCAATATAATAATCATAACCGACGTCAGGAGCATAAAAAAAACTAATAGTTTTCAATATAGGATTATCCAAGCTATCTCTTTCAGGATATAACCATTCTACAACAGCTTCTAAAAGTATTGTTAAATCCTCTATGGTTCCACATTCACAAGTATCAAATTTCAATTTGATTTTGTTCTCTTCAAGGTTAATTCTGTTTGGATATTCACCATCAGCACCATCAACCTGAAACTTATTAACATCATAATTTGCTCCACGTGGAATTTCTCCATCAGCTCTTAAATCAAGTAAAAAATGCTTGCTTGACACACCATTCACAAAAAACTCCCAACAATCATTATTTATACTATAATATAATGTAACTCGGACGTTTTTCATTTGTACATTGACTGGTGTTTGATTATCAAAACTATCATCAATTTGCATGAAAAATACCATATCTTTTAATAGACTAGTAATATCTGGGAAATTTAAGCCTAATGTCTTGAATTTACCCCCAAATTTAAAATTACGTGTATTTTCATTAATATTTAGGCTTTCTTTATGGTAGTCTAATTCATCTATGCCTGTATGACCAAAGCCCATTAATAAATTTACGCTTTCTTCAGCTGAAATATCTCCTGTAACTTCTAAGCCATGAGGTATGATAAATTCATTATCTTCTAGACCGTTCCAGTTAATTAAATCAAAATAATGTCTGCTTGAAGGGTTCTTTTCCGGAGGTTCTAATAAAAGATTGGTGTATTCATCATTAGTGATGAGTTTGTTTAAGTCATCAAATGCTAGTGCAGGATATTCATAACCTAGATAATGGTCTGCATGAATCACGAATAGGTTACCGAACTCTATTTTACCAGCATCTGCTTCAATATAATTACCATAAAATCTGAAAGAGAGTTTTTTAGATTCATCATACGTGAATTTAACCGTTAATAATTGCCAATTCCCAATTTGAGATACTTTGGGAGTAAATTTTTCTCCATTATTGATTACAGATGCACGTACATTTTTCATACCTTTAATAATAGTAGTTGTACCGGTTATTCTGCAAAGGCAGCCAAAGACATATTGTTCACCAGTTGTGTGATACATGTTTTCTAATGTGAATAATGGAGCATCTAATTCAGTATAGAACTCTTCATAGTCAAACTCTTCATTCACATTGACTTTTATTTTAGTTACACCTGTCCAGGCATTACTATAACAGATAATTTGAGCATCTTCAAGAGAGGTAGCATATAATTGTAATTGCATATCAAACAAGTTATTAGCATCCCAATTCGTAATTGTTAAAATTTTAGTAGTACTATCATAACCCGCAGGCAGATTACCATTTACTTTTAATTTATCGAAGTCCAAATATACTTGTAAAGGAGTTCTAGCATCATTTTGAACTGTTAAAGTGAATAAAGTATAATGCCTACTATTTACACTTTGTTTAATAGCGTTTTCAGAAACACTACATTCAAGAAGATATGCTTTTCCCGGGACAATATAAATTGACTCAACAGATGAATTATATCTGCTTTCTTCAGAGACATAAACATAAGCATTTACATTATTATAACCAGAAATAGAAGGGCTTGCTGGAGTTACACGGAAAGTTAACCTTGCCCTACCATTTTGCAATCTTGCAATCCATTTTTGCTGACTAGGAGTATATGTTCCTTGAGCATCAATACTTCCAGGAACAATACTTAATCCCTGAGTAATTACCACCGATACATCAACATTACCTGAAGATATAGCATTATTTGTGTCAACTACATCAATTGTGACAAGAGAATCCTGACCATACTCTAAAGGTTGTCTTTGAAAACTAACTGAAGGAATAGGATTCGGTAATACATATTCAATATTCAAACGCAAATATTTCATTTTTATATATGCTGGATTATTACCTGTATTAGCAGGTACATCAAAAGTAACAGTAGCATCAAATAAATCGGATCCACGAAGTTTAAGATTATACCATCCCACATTATAACCAGTAACTACATCTTTTGGTGGAGCATTACCCGGAGCAGATAAACCTAATGAAGGTATACTAATAACAGGCTGACCAAAACTACCATGACCCATATTAGGATAACTGAATTTAGCATATGCATACTCAACAGTAATTCCTATAACTTTAGCATTAGCAGGGAGCTGATTTATAATATCTTGAAAATTACTTCCTTTTATTTGAGATGGTTTGAATTTACCACCATTAACACTTGCTACAGCATTAATATAATTAGCCCCAGGGTCAGAATTACCCCAATGACCAAAAGTATCAGAATTATTCGTAATATGCTCTATCTCTTCCATTCCACGATAGATTCCAGTATTACCATTGACATTTGTTACATTATATGGATATGAAATTATTCTAGCCATTTTTAACAAAACCTCCATAGGTTTGGTTGAATAATAAAGTGTTTAATTCCATACTGAAGTAATCATTACGTAATTCACCAGCATTATTAGTATATCTACCTACCCCATTAGGGAATGAGAATTCAACACTAACATATTTAGCGTTTGATGGAATATTTGTTGATTGAACATTGCATCGTCCTCTGTTTCCTGTTCCAAGGTTTGAAATATCAGCAATTTCTTGACTACTAATATAATTATGATTAGCATCAAAATAGACAAAACCAACCATAATACTGGAGATATGTGGTGATGCTTCATAAGTAGTACTAAAGAGTATACGGTTAGTTCCATTAGGTATTGCTACACCAGTACCGTTTTGATGGATTAACATGTAAAATGGGGCTGTATTATCAACTCCATTTACTAGATAAGAATCTTTAATCCTTATTTTGTACCCATTCGTGAAAGGTTGTATTGTAGCAATAGATTCTATTGGATCAAAAGTATTTTCAAAATGCTCACAAACATACAGAAAACTACCAATAGCATCCACTGTTGTCGGTTTACAATAAGCAATATTATCATTAAATCTATTAATTAGATTAGCATTCTTTTTTAATGTAAAAGAATATACATCAAATTCATCATAAGCCTTCATTTCAGTTGGATTTAATGAAACTTCAGATTTATGAGATTGAAAACCATTCATTGTTTCAAGATAACCATATTTGTAACCTATAATATTCCCGAATACACGGCATCTATCAGGGTTAACACTAACTTTATCCATCTATACTCCTCCCATACGGGCAATTCTTTTATCTCTTTTTATTAAAGCATCAGCAATCTTATTTATCACGTTTTTATCACTGATTTTTTCAGTTAACATTTTAATAAGAGAATCTGTATCAACATCTTCGGTTTTACCGTCAACATTGACATTGACATTATGCTCCAATATTAATTTAACCTCTTCTACATTACTTGCATCATCTTTATTATTATCAAATAAGCTTTCTAATGGATTGGTGTTTCGTCTAGGATTAATTCCACCACGATTTGGGATTTTGATATTGATTCCGCCAGCACTTGGGGCTGGATGACTATAATTACATGGTCCAGCTGTCCAACCTCCACGCTGTTTTAAAGCAGTAGTATCAAAGGTATAACCATTAATTATTGCACAACAATGACCATCAGAACCCCAATTCAATCCACAATTTACATAACCACTATAACCACAGGCATTAGCTAAAGCAACCATTGCAGATGCACCATCGAAACAATTCCAAGCACCATGAGCAATAGCATTCTGCCAGGAACCATATTTATCACTGTTGTAATAATAATCATAAGGAATAGCACTTGCTATAGCAGTAGCAATACGGACAAATGAACCCCAACTAATATGAGGAGTTCCAGATTCAAAATCAGAAACTTTAAAGGATAATCCTGTATCAATATCGCCTACACCAGTATGTATGGCAGGTCCTCTCATTTGCCATTCACGAGCAGTATTTTTGATGTGTGTTACGTTTGGATCTACAACACCATCCCAACTACCAGCAACACAATTAGGACAAATTCCACTTTGCAACAAATCAAGCACATTCAAACGGCTAGATGATGTTTTATTCATATATTCAAGAGTTAATGGGTCAATTATCCCATTTTGTTGAGCTTTAGTTGCAGTAATAGTATAAGGTAATTGATTATCACGCCTTATAGTGTTAGCTACTCCACGTGTTAAACGATGCATTACAGCAGGGTCACGTCCTGTGTGTCTTACAGTAGATGGTGTTCCATTACTTCCACCACCTGCCCATTGACTTGGATTTTGCAATTTACGATAGAAAGTACCAATAGTACTGCTTAATTGGTCAAAATAAGCAGCAGCTTCATTACGTATACGTGCAGCAGCACTTATTATACTATCTGCCATTACAGCCCATGCAGACCTCATTTCACCAGTAACTTTCATAGTTTCAGATAACATCTGAGCTAATTGTTGACGTGTAGTATTTGTAGCATTATTCATAGCAGCACGGTGAGTCATTAACATGTTGTTTAATTGAGTACGCAAATTAGTGCTCATAGAAAGCAAGTTTAAGTTTAAACCTGTACTAATATTTTGGAAAGTACTTAAATCATTAGTTTGTATAGCCCCATAAGCTAATTGGTCTTGTAAAACCATATTGTTTAGTGTGGTCATCATCATTGTGGCTAAGGCATTGTAAGATTCACCAATCATGGTATTAGTATCATCAGTCATTCCCATTGCAGAGTCTAAACCACCACTAATACTTGACAAATCAATATCTGCCATATCAACATTTTCTAATGGATTAGCATCTAAGTCTTGATATGGCATTAAATCTTCTGTATCCATACTTAATTTAGGCTCACCGAACTTATCAACGATAGCCTCACCAACTTGACGTGCATACTCACCAGCAGGTTTAATAGTATCCTTAATCTTAGTAACAACACCTTTAAACTCCTCACCAATACTATTCTGAGCAATACCTGGACTGTGAATACCCATGGCATCAAGTACACCATTAATAATATCTTTACCAAAATTAAGAGCAGCCGCTATTGCCTGAGGTATAGCTTCACGTATACGATCAGGGACCTTGATAAATTCATCATAAATCTTACCCGGTAATTCCTGAACAGTAGTTGCTGCACCATTAACCATTTCACCAGCTTTCTGACGTGCATTATCTACCCATTGACCACCAGCAGAAATAATATTGCTTGTGGTTTGAACTAGAAAATCCCAAACACGTCCCGGAAGTTGGGAAATGTAATTAACCACCCCATTTAAGAAATTAGTACCTGCACTAACAGCATAATTCCATACTTGACCTGCAAAATTCAAAATCGCATTAGCAATAACCATCATAATTTGAATCCACATTTGAGAGAGTAATCCCCAAATACCTAATAACAATGCAGGTAAATCTATTTGACCTGTTTTGAATTGGTCAAAAACACCTATTATACCAACCATAGTAGTCCAGACAATAGTTAAAACTTGAACTATAACATCCCATATTGGAGCAAATACACTCATAAGGAATTCACCTAGAGGTTGTAATGTTTGCCATAACCATTCAAAAGCAGGAACCAAACTCCCCATTAACCATTCACCAACACTAGCCAAAGCAGCAAATAATCCATCAATCGCAGCACGTACAGTATCATTAGTATTATACAAGTAAATTAACGCAGCAACAAGCGCCATTATTGCAATAACTATAATCATTACAGGGTTTGCATCTAGCAATGCATTCCAAACAGCAGTAGCTGCATTAACTAACCATTGATACGCTGCATAAAGCTTTGCCTTTATTCCTGCTAGACTAATTCCATCAGCTAATGATCTGAATTTATCTGCAAGAGTAGCTATTTTTTCAGCTGCAATCTCTCTGATTTTGCTAAGTAAATCAATCAATTTATCTTTAGCAAGTAAAATTTTATCTTTTAATTCAGAAAATTTAGTTTTTAATATTTCAAGTTTATCTGCTGCATTTTCACGCATTTTACTAAGGAAATCAACAAGATTTCCTTTTGCATCAACAATTTTGTCTTTAATCTCTTGGAATTTTTGTTTGATAGTATTTAGTTTTCCTTCATTCCAACTAGTCGATAATTTATCTTTTAATTCTTGAAGTTTTTCTTTTGCAGAATTCACCTTTTCTTTAAATGAATCCCATTTACCTTGCATATTTTGGATAGTTTCCTCAAGATTTGATAATTTATCTTTTACCCATGCTGCACTATTCCATAATTGTCCTAAAACTTGTAATACTGGGCTGATTGATGGAGCCATTGTAGCGAATGCACTTGCAGCAGTCATAGCTCCAGCAGCATATTTCATCCAATTTTTAGCACCCTCATCAACTTTACCATCATTATTTGCATCAACAAATTTAAGAACAGAATCAAGTGCATCGTCAACCATTGGTTTAAATTCATCACCTAGGCTTCTTGCTGACACACTCCACATTTTCTTTAATCGAGTAATTTTACCATGTGTAGTGTCCATCATACTACTGACGTCACCACTTTGTTTTAAACAATCTTCTAAAGCTTTAGTATAACCATCAATATCATCAGCACTACCACTCCATCCGGCATTTTCAAGTTTTTCTTTTGTGATACCAAAGTTTTCTTTGAGCATTTCAAATTCGCCGTTGAGACCTTTACCTGCTGCTTGCATAAGTCCCATGGCTTCATCCCCAGATTTACCCATAAGAATGGCTCTTTGACCAATATCTAACAAAATACTTTCAAATGAATTTAACTGGTCTCCAGTAGCTCCAGTCATTTGTTTTACCACCGACAATGATTGTGCTAGTTGGTCAAGAGAAACAAGAGACTTATTTGTATCATCATCCATTTTATTCCATAGTTGATTGAACTTTTCTGTGGATTGCCCCGCACCTAAAAGAGCAGAACTTAAATGTTGGATTCTCTCCCGAGATATGGACGCACCTATTGTCATATCGGACATTGCTGCCAAACCAATTCCACCAAATACTGATGAAATTATTCCACCAACACCACTAAAAGCATCACCCAAACTTTGAATTTTAGTTTTCACTGTAGATAATGCATTTGTTAAAGTGGATTTAATATGTGATGCTACATTAGAAACTTTTCCTTTTATAGTATCCCATTTTGTACCAACATAAGTTGTAATAGCAGATCCAACAACCTGGAGTTTGCCTTTCAATGTATCTGTGCTAGTACCCAGCATGTTTAATTTGTTTTTGGCATAATCAAGACTACCTTTCCAAGTATTAGTTTCAACAGTTAACTCATTAAATCTATTAATAAGTGCTGTTGTTTCATAGGTTAAATTCCCACCGAAACCTCTCCCCAATTCTCTAATAGCCATTAAAGTAGTTTGAGCTTCGTCATCTAATTTGTGGAATTGCACTACAGCTTGCTGTTGGGATTGTGAAAGCTTGTTAAAACTATCTTTTCCTTTATTACCTACTTCAATATATTGCCGAATTTTTTAATCATTTGGTCGGCTTTTTGAGCTACACTAGTGGCTTGGTCTTCCATTTTCAGTATAATATTAATTATATTCTGAGAAACCATCTAGCCACACCACCAATTTATTTTTTATCGACTTTATTCATCTCTTTATGTAACTCAGCACGACCTTTAACAATAAAATAAGATTGAACAACGGTTAAATCACTGCTACGCTCACATAAATGGTATCCACAGTAATCCAACCATATAATATTTTGACCTTCAGTCGTCTTCAGGAAATTTGTCTATATCTCCTTCAGTAACACCAACACCAGATAATGCATCTATTTTTTCGATAAGTTCCTCAATTGCATCACGTTTTAATTGATTAATATCCTCTTCAGTCCAAGGATCATCCTGATTTTTAGGATTATCAAGACTCATTTCTATTTTACGAGTTCTTGCTTTTGCACTGTTTACAGTAGCTTTGTAAACGTTGATTTCACCATTTGCAACAGTTTCGCCTTGCACTTTTCCACGTGATTTACTGGTTGTTTTATAAGATTCCATTCCTTTAGATTCTATCTTATCAATTTCATCTAATTCTGAATTAGATAATGGTCTTAACCATAATTCACCATCTAATGCGTTGATTGTTATTTTTTCAGGGTCGTTTATTCCTTTTAAAATATCAGATTTTTTTAATAATGCCATTTTATTAGCCTCCTAACTAAATAAATAGAGTTGTTATATTTCTTCTAAAATAATTTCTAAGGTTTCAGTTTCGGAAGTAATGTTTACTTCTTGAGTATAATTTTCATAACCTTCTTTAGTTGCTGTTATTGTAACAGTTCCTACAGGCACGTTTCTTAGTGTACATCCACCAGCATTTCCTGTAGTGCTTGTAATATCACCAATAGCAACTTCAACTTGACTTACTGGATTTTCTCCATCCGTCACATGAACTTGAATATTTACTGTTTCAGGATTCACCTCAGATGCTGGGAGCTATCTCAGGCATGTTATTGACGAGTTTCACATACATATCTGTTGTAACTTCACTACCATCCATTAATGTAACTTTATCTGAACCTAATGTAGCCATATTTAATGTAGCTTCAACATCATCAACACCTGATGAATCAAATTCAGCAAGTAATGTGCATTTAGGGAAGAAAATAGTTAAACCTAAATCAGGATATTCACATAATTCAACATTAACTTTGAATGGAACTTGTAAAATCTTACATTTAGTAGGTCTTACAGCCCCTACATCACCATATCTTGCGTCAAGAATGGAATCAACAGTTTCTCCTGTTAATGTAGTTACAACACTGATGTTATTTTCTCTTTTATTTGCTTTTGCTTGACCTTGAGGATGTCTAGCACCAAAACCAATAGTTTTATCTACATCATGATTATTTCCAGATTCAATTGTGAGACTTGTTTGTATTCCATCAGGATCTTTACCATTCAATTCCAATGTAATATCATAAAACATGATGAATAAATCATTTTTTAATTCTTCAGTAACTCTTTCATATTCCGCTCCGTTTTTTAATTTGTCGGAAAACTCTGTTTTGTAAATGAAATCAGCACCGAGAGTCATGTCTTCACTTGAACATTCTAATTTCATAGAATCAACAAGTAATCCTATCAAGTATAATACAAATTCATCTTCTACTGATACTCCTCTGAAACTTTTTAATAATTTGCTTTCACTACCCCAAAATTCGTGGATGTTTTCATCACCATTTCCAGCAGTGAACTTATATTGATCTAATAACGCCCATAAATAATGTCCAATTATTTGAAGGTTTGCTGAAGTTTCAATTGATCCGGTTGGTTTCATTACTCCAGCTCTTGATTTTTGATTCATACGAGAACCAAAAGATTTTGTTACCGGTTCGTCATTAAGTTTGAAATCCATTGAATCAACATCATGGTCGAAGTCCAAATTAAATTGTTCTTTGGTTTTTTCCTCACCATATGCATATTCTGGTTCAAGTCCAAAAACTCTACAAGTCATTTTTAATCACCATTATTCTCATTTTCTTCTTTTATCATTCTTTTACAGCAATTTAACCAGTCTATACGATGTAAAACATTTAATGTGATGCTCGTAGCAGGTACGTTTTCTGATTTACCTAGAATCTGAACATCCCCTGCAGGATAAAACATGAAAAATTGAAGGTCATGAATCACTCTTTCACCATATCCCAGTTCTTTTTGAATTCGCAGATAATTTTTAAGGATTGCAAGCACTACACGGCTTGCAAGGTTTTGACCTTTTCTTTCACTGATTTCAGCATCTGGATCATATACAATGCAGACAAATTCAAAAGGAGTGAGTAATGTAATATCATTTGACAAAGTGGTTTTGCTATTAGGAGCTACAATTGTTGGATGTTGATTAATCCATATGCAAGGTTCATTAACCCCATTTTCGTTATTATTTGTTGTTATGATTTGTTCAACATCATGCAGTATTCCATCAGGATTATTTTCTGTTAGTATGCATTCGTGCATTATTTCCGGTACTGCTTCCAATCCCGTTAAAATATTCATATTCTAGGATACCTCGTTTATTACTTTGATGAATATGTCTTCTAGTTTAGCCTGTGTTTGTTTCATTGATTTTTCAACAAAGTGTTGACCTTTTTGACCTTTACTAGATTTAAGATATACATATCCGTCTTTACTTACCGGACCTTTCCATTTAGGACCCGGCTTAAATGCTAATACTTTACCAGATTTCGGTTTAATAACACTGCCTCTAGGACCATATACACCTGTACCATCGTTTGGAAAGATTGCATATTGTGCTGGAGTGCGTATTTCTATTTCTTCTGGTGTGGTATTTGCAAAAAACCATTGGCGGAGTAATCCATGGTCAACAGGACTATTTAATGATAAATTTCTTAGCATTTCTTGTCCTGATAATTGTAATCCTCTGCGTTTGATTTGAGGTAGACGTTCACTTACACTCTTATAAGCCGAATCATCTACGTTTATGATTACTTTCACCATGAATATCACTGCCAGTTATTGCGAAAAATTCTATTTTATCGCTAGTATGGGATATGTCTATTTTGAATGGTTCAAGGTCTTCTTTCAGGTCATTTGTGAAAATTCGACTTCCCACAGTGGAAATGTTCCAATCGTTAACTTTGGTTATAGGTGTGTCTCTTCTTGCGATTGCTTGTGTTACCATGTTTGCTGTTAGTCGTAAGCAGACATTTTTCACTGCTAATGGTACCTCTTTTTTGAAGTCATTGTTACAATATGATTTAATTAAATCCTCGCTTTGTTTAGTCCATGCTTCTATTATGACATATAACTTTCCGTCATCATTGGACTGTAATTTTAGCATTGATGGTTTTAATCCTGTGAATTCTATAACTTCATCTGCATCAACCCAAGTCATTTTTCACACACCCTTATGTCTTCAACCATCATCACCATCATTACCTGCATTATCATCTTCAGGCTCAGGCTGCAATTCAGGAGTAGAATCAGTATTTTCTGACTCCATTACTGGAAGTTCACCAGTCCTCATATATTCATATAATAAGCCCCTGCTCCTGCGAACACGAACAGGCAACTTATGCCAAGCCAATAAGTCAGTCATGAAAAATCACCTTAATTATACTTTAGCTTCATCTTGAATAACAGCTAATTCATCTAAAGTTAATTTAGCAGAGTTAATAACACTGAACACCTCTTTTCCAGCACAACCTTTCATCCTATACCAGAAATTAGTTCTTTCTTGTCCAGCCTTTCTTTCTAATTCCATGCTAATATCTTTATAAACTCCCCAAGTGATTGTATCAGGGAATGCACCCATACAGGTAGCTGTATTATCTAATGCTTTACAGTCTGGACTGTCTAATACTGGAGCATATTTAATTTGATAACGTTTGTACATTAATGGAGCATTACCTGTTTGCATATCATCCCCGAGTTTAGTGTTACGTGATTTTAACAAGTTGCGGTAAGCATCTTCGACTTCATAGGGGACATAAATCACATAGTTATTCATTAATTGGGATTGTCTAATACGTGGAGGTACAGCTGCAATAAGTGCATCAAATAATGCTTCAATAGTATCTTCATGAACATTGAAAGCTTTTTCAGCATTAGTAGAACCGTATTCACTGGATTTGAGAATATTACTCATTTTCACCCATCCATCGAAAGTGTGGAATAAAGGTTCATCATTGTATCCTAAATCAGTATCCCCGAATACTGCAATAGCTTCTAAATCCTCACCCATACGCTGACCCATCATAGATTGAAGAGTAGATTCAAATTGAGTACCTTCTATGTTATCATCAAGATCATCATCAAGAAGATGTGTTTTTGCTTTTAATTTTCTAGCATGTAATTTAGAATGTTCAAAGTCTAATTCTGCTTCTTTTAAATCTTCTTTAGTTTGTCTACCATTATTAGTACCATCATCTTCCATGTAACCGTCTTGTAATACCCTACCTTCAATTTTTGAACCAGAAAGAACTTCCTCTTCACGAGTCATTCTTTTAAATGCTGCATCTGCAAGAATAGTAGTATTAAGTTGCATTTCAAGAACAAATTTATTATATTGTTTACGGTCAAGTATACCGGCATTGGCTTTCATTTTATCATACATGGTGTCTTCTTTAGTTGCACCATTAGCAAGTCCTGCTGCCTCGACTATATGATTTAAAACTGCATTCATATTTACCATAAATAATCACCTTATTTTCTTTTTACAGTTCCATTAGGATTTCTTCCAAGGAATGCGTAAGTATCTAATTCAGGGTCGTAATTTTCTTTAGTTGCACCACCATTGTGGATTGAACCTTGTTTAGAACCACCTTTTTTAGTTTTCTTATTTTTTTTCTTTTTATCATCATCTTCAGGTTCAGGTTCAGGAGTAGTTTCATCATCTTCTTCAGGATCATCTTCAAGATCATCTTCAGGTTTACCTGATTTAATAGCACCCAACTCACCCAAAGCCTTAACAATACTTTCATTAACCTTCTCACCAATATCCTCAGATAATGATTTCATTGCAGCATTATTCTCTTCTCTAAGTTTTTCAGCTAATGCATCAACATCCTCTTTAGTAGCAAACTTAGGTTCACCTGAGCCACCACCCAAAAGTTCTCTGATTTTATCAAGTGTCTTTCTATCATCACTCATATAATCACTTCCAATTTTACACTGTTTAGACCCAGACTGACAAGGCTTACGAACAATACTAACCGTAATAGTATTAGGATTCGGAATATTATGTATTAATTCACCCTGACTAGCTTTAATAGCCATGGCTTTCTTAATTAATTTCCCAATCTCCTCACGCTGAACGCTTGGACTATAACCGTCAAGTATACCATCTTCTATTTCCTTTTGTGCAGTGGGATCAGTAACATTAGTAGTTAACATCCAAGTACCCGGAGGATACGTTTCAGTACCTCCTTTAACAAGCTGGTAAGTAGTATTTTTTTTTAATAAAAAACTATCTACAGGCTCGCCAATAGATTTAGCACTTCCTAAATCGTAAAATACTTGATGATTTTTATCAATAATCTGATAATCTTCAAAAGATTCTTTGAAAAATTTTATTTCTTCAGCTGTGAATGGTTTTTCTCCTCTATGATAATCACAATCGGGTTTATCCGGTATCATTACCGGAGCAGTGAATAATACTCCATTATCACTTTTCACAGCCATTTTTTCTATGCTAATAGTTAATACCCCCCATCCAAATGTGGGTTTTTTTCTGGATTTAAAGAAAAATTAGTCTTTTAAAAAAAGGAAAAAAAATGTTTAAAAAGAAAAAAGAATATTTGATTAAAACAGTTTTTTTTACGTACCATACCTTTTTTTTATTCCTGTTTAAAATTATTCTTTTTCTTTTAGATTTTTCCCTTTTTTTGATAGTGAAATTTGACAGAACAATTACTATGTTTTTTTGAGACAATCTCTATTTTTGTTTGAAGAAAAAAAAATCATATTTTTTTATTGTTTCTTCACTATATACTCTCATAAATTAGAAACTTGTTTTTTGAACAAATTTTTTGAACAGAATAAGAATGTTTTAAAATTTTATTGAACACGAAAATTAGAAATGCGGTGTTTTTTATGATGGTGGTTGAACAGTTAAGTAGTTTTTAATGGTGAAAATTAAACAATATAAAAAAAATAGTGTGATAGTCCTATCAGGAGTCGAACCTGAGTCAGCGGGACCAAAACCCACCATGATTGCCATTACACCATAGGACTAAAAAAAAATGAGTAAAAAAATGGGAGGTACCCGGACTTGCACCAGCGGACTTATCTAAGCTACTTATCTAGCATCATTTTCACTTAGTTGTTTTACTCGTTAAACTACACCCTCCACAAAGAATAATTAAGCTCTAACAGATACATTTCCAAATTCATCAAAAGAATAACCAGTAAACCTACCAGAATCAAGCTTCTCACTAAAAGAAACATGCTCCAAATTACAATCCGGAGCAATCAATACAGTACAATTATTCCCAGCAAATATATAACATTCAAAAAGGTCATAATCAACAAAACCTTTATTGTAGTTATTGAACCTTAATACCACTCCTTTTTTTCTAAATGAAGTATATTCACCAGGTATTTTAAGGTCTAAAACTTCAGGTTTTAAGTCAAGTTGTAAGTTAAATTGATTTAATAAATCACCTACAGTTTGAGTCATTGTTCCACCTCTTTAAAAATAGGTAACCCTGTTTCGTCCAATAATGCTTTAGCTAACTCATATTGCCACTTATGAAAATCATTACTGCCGTCATCCATCATTGCTTGATGACCAAAACCTCTACCATGAATTTGATTTATAACTCTACAAACCTCTTTAGACATACCCCAAAAAGACATGTGGAGCTCACTATATACCTGACCCAGCATTACCGGAGGCAATTCATTGTAGTTAATTAATGCTTGAGTTAATGGACTATCCATCTTATTTTGAGTTTTAATATACTCCTCATTCAAAATGTATCTCATTTGCATTATCTCCTTGTTTTAGTATATCATGTCTAAGACCCTGACTGCTTGATGTTTTAACCCATCATCCGTAAATTGGTTACTATGATATTTAGGATTATCATAATCATAACATGCATTAGCATATTCGCCTTCAATCATACCTTCTTCTTCTTTTAAAAATTTTTTTATGTCTTCTAATTCTTGATCTGATTCCGCACGTTCCATGAATAATTCACAAACACGTTTTTTAAACTCATCATAAGTCATAGGATATTCTTTTGTCATCTTATTTCAACTCCAAGTCTTTTTTTATACTTTTATCTCTAATGCCATACGCATCCTCATACGGGTCATCAGTAGTAATTGGATCCACTTTTTTATAAAAGTCCTCTTTTTTAGCATTGTGGACTTCTTCACCAGTGTACTTAAAGAAAATAACATTTTCAGGATTATCTCTTTCTTTTATCCATCCGGGTGGAGCATACTCTTCATTGAATTCAATGTGACTTACAGGTTCGAATCCACATCTACGGTAGACTCCATAGTTACCATCAAAACTATCAAATCTGTCTCCACCGTTTTTTGTTGCGAATTCAAGTAAAGCTCTAGTACTATCTATAGATTTACCATTTTCTTTATATGCACATACACTTATAATGTCCCCATCTTCCCTAATAGCTATTGTACTACCATGTTCTGTGACAAACATTCTGCAATCATCATAATTTGAAATGCTTTCAGGCAACTCAACTCTCCAAGCATATTTTGGATCTACTGAATCTTCGGCTCTGATTAAATAACCTAAAAATTCTGATGGGTCATCAACTTCCCTTACATTAATAGATTTGGTTCCATCTTTAGTAATATATTTAGTAAAACTACTATTTATTGGTTTTGTTTCATAATCAGGGATTATTCTCAATTTAGCATAATGTTTAGCTTCATCAAATTTAATAATCTCCATTTTAGTATCTTTAGCTAAAAGAAACTCCATTTCTTGAGCAAACTTTGGATTCGTATCAAACATATGGGAAACATATGCTCCACGTGTTCCTTCTGGAGCCTCAATTTCATACATCCATTCAAAGTCACGATGACTTACTTCTGCAAAGTGTTCAGCTCCTTCACGAGTTACAGCAGTACTATTATTTCCTTTAAATATAACAGTTTTACCTTTTGCAGGTTTTCCTCCTTCTAGTGGGAATAAATGATGTCTTTCTTCAGTACGCCAAAGAGTCATGTTTTGTTTAAGTTGGTTATTTTCAAGAATATTTTCTAATATTGGATAATCATGTTTAATACTTAGTCCAATTTCTCTGATTTCTTGTTTTGCCTTTGTTATATCTCCATTTTTAAGATGACCTTCGACAAAATAATAATAATCATGTAATCTTTCTTTATCTAAATTAAGGACATAATCTGTGAATTTATCCAAATCGCCATCACATTTACCAATTACATCTCTGAAATGAGCATAATCATTGCTTAACCATCTATTTAATACTTCTTTTTCTCTAGGAGTACATTTAGAAACATCAATTGTGAAATACTCTTCAATATCCCTATTGCCCGGCAGCACTCCGTTTTCTGTAGTGCCTTTTAATTTTATTAACTTAGTTTTATTTGTAATAGGTTCTGGTTTAATATTAAGTACATACTCTGGTAATGAATTATCTAATAAATCTGCATGAAGATTTAATTTGTATTTTAATTTAGCAAAAAGTTCTTTAAATTTAGTTTCATCACCATAATTTAATCCCCCATCCTGTATTTTAAGTGAGTATAGCATGTTAAATTCTTGTTTAGATTGAAGGAATTCCATTCTTGATGTTTGAGTTGAAGTTAAACTATCAGGATTAATTAATTTTTTCTTTTCTAAAGTCCATAACTCATTATTTTCTTTAGTAGTTAATTTAAAATCATTTAATAGTTCATTTTCTTTAATAAATCTTTGTGAATATTTAAAACCTTCAGTTGAAAATTTAAGTTTTGGAGATATTTCCGGTAAATCCCATTCTTTAGCATATTTTTGATATAGCTTTATATAATTTTTGGAATCAATTTCATCCAAACCCTCTGTAATCAATTTACTATGGAATCTATTTAAATCAACTTTTTCTTTTAACTCAAGATAATATTTTCTTTCATTTTCTGGTAATGTGAATAGATTCTCTTTTAATTGTTTATAATTTTTCTTTTCTTCTGAAGTTAATTTGAATGCATCCTTATTTTCAAATAATCCCTTTTTGTTAATTTCAATAGGTTTTATTTCAATTTCTGTTTTTGGAACCCAATTTTTAAATTTCTTAAATAGTTTCTCATACCTGACTCCTTCTGCTCCAGATATAGCAAAGTAGTCTGTAGGGTCTCCACCTTCAAGCAATATTTTATTCCACATTTCATTGAATTCTTTTCTATCTGCTAAATCTTGATATACAATTTTATCTTTGAATTTTAATGAGTCTTTTTTAGGTTCTAGTTTAGCTAATGTTTTTTCTTCAGTTTCAGTTAATGCATACTTATTATAACCGTTGACTTTTTTAGCACGCACTATACTTTGTTCTTGTTTTATGAAGTCATTTAAATGCTTCCTACTATTTTTCACACGGATTTGAGTTTCAGACCTCCAATTAGGATTTATTTTTTCAGGATGATCTAACAAATCACTAATCACACTAAATCTGTTAGGATTGTTCTCTTTATTCTCTGCTAAAGTAGGCTCATATATTCTTCTTTTAAACCCACTAATCCTTGTTTCATCTTTAATTTTAAATCTCTCTCCACAAACAATATGATTTTTACCTCTTCTAAGATTAGCTTCCTGAGACACCAATTCAGCAAACTCTTCCGCATCATTCGTTGTAGCATAATCTGAAATAGAATGGGCTTTAATTCCTTTTTTATTATGCAAATCAATGTCTAGTTTTGTAGCTTTGTTAATTTTTGGTTTTAATTTGCTTGCTACATTAACTGCATTTGAAAATTCATTATCTAATAAAAATGTATCTTCAAAGACATGTCCTAACTCATGATCAAGAACACTTTCAAAGGCATCATATTTGTTTTTAGTTAACCCTAAATCATATATATTTACAGTGTGGCCTGATGCATCTCCAGAATGCCCCTGCTTATTCCATCTTTTAAAGTTAATGTCATCAACACCAACTTTTAAATTGGGATGGGTTTCATCATATATTCGTAAAACTTCTTTTAAATCATATTCTCCTTTACCACTATTCGTAAAATCGATAGCTCTACATTTATGGTCGCCTTCCCTAAAGAATCTTAAGTAAACATCGTTCTTTTTATCATAGAATTCAAATGTTTTACCATCAATACTTTCATAGTATCTGCCTTTTGGGATGTATTCATATCCAAAGAAGTCAGCTATTTCTTCATTTGTTTTTAAATTAGCGAATCTTGTTTCATCAAATACATGTTCTTGTAAAGATTCCATTACTCCTGGTTTATCATAATAACCTAATGGTATTAAATCTGACTCTCGGAAATGAGACATTCCTACAGGCACCATCATACCTGGTGGACAGAACCATGGAATATTACCACACCTGCAATTAATCCATTCACTTATGGGACCATTTGTGTCTCCAGGATAACGCAAACCATTACTATAAACTCCACCGAATGGTATTATTTCACCATCTAAAGCCGAATGAGTATCACGTGTACGATTATCATGAGCAGATGCCCATTGAGTATATTCTACACCCATTTCTTCATAGGATTGCATTATTCCTTGCATGTGGCTGCCGTGTATTTCTGTTCTTGCTATTCGTCTTGCTTCCCATGTTTCTAATTGGCTGAATCTTTTTTCTATATTGGATGCTACGTCGTTTATACCCCATCCGTCAGTGTAACCATCAGTTATGATTTTGTTAATGTCTTTGTCTACACGTGCTAAGGTGTTTTCACTTGCAACAAAGGTCTTGTCTCGCATATGCTCTGCACTATAATCACTGGTGGCGAATAATTTATCTTTCTGTATAATACTACTCATTGGTATTGTACTATCTGCTTTAACAGCACCGAAATAATTTTTACTATAAGCTTTAGCATATTGTTTAGCTCTTTTAACTAATCTACGTCCTTGCACTTGTCCTTTACGGTGTTCACGTAGCTTGTATTTCATGATTGTATCATAGTATTTTTTATGATATTCATGTATAGGAGCTAATATTAAATCCATATGAGCATTCACCATTATGTCTGGACTGTAATACTCTTTTAGATTTTTTAATATTCCTTTTCGCATTCTATGGAATACTTTAGCGACTTGATTTTCTAGTTCGTCTTCATACATGTATTGTATAATGTTTTCCATCCTGGCAGCGAATAGATTATTATTAATGTGTTTAATTTGTTTCTGTAAAGTCGTCATCTTCAGTTCCTAAATCATCATCAACCATATCATCGTCTTCATTCCAGAGATTACCCTCTAAAGCTTTTAAAATACTCTTTTCTTCAAGGTAACTATTCTGTTCTGCTTGATTAAACACTTGCTCCAATGGTGTTCCATTCAAGAACCTAGCGTCCAAGTAAGGGTCATTTTCATTTTCTATGGTTAAACCAAATTCATCACCAAAATTATTCACTAAATCACGAATGGTCATAGCCGCTCTTTCAAATAAAAATCCTGCTAACTCTTGTCTGACTTTAACATCTTTTGGATCCAAATCATTAATAGTGAATTCCCAAGATGTTATTTCAAAATCGTCTTTTAATAATCTGTTAATTAAGTCCTCACCATCCGTTTTAACTGGTGCAACAGTACCATTCTTATAGTTTTTCTGAGTATACTCACCGTTAGTACCATTTAATTTTCCAGCTTCAGCTATTCCCAATCGTGCAGGGTCTACTTTATGCGCATGTATAATTTCATCTCTAATATCTTGCTTGTACATTCTGAAGTGGCCTTCCTCAGTATGTACAGATAATGGGGTTATTTTAACTTCAACATGCCCTTCATCGGATTCTGTTGGAATAGTAATACATAAAGCACTGTGTGGATGTTTAATAATTTCTTTAAGCTGTTGACTAATTTTCCATCTTAAAGTTTGTTTTTCATCATATTTCGGATTAGGAATTAATCTACCATCATCATCTTCAATAAAAGGATCCTCATCATAATCTATGAAATCACCAGTGACTGTAACTGCGAACTTAGGCATTCCGTTATTTTGGAAAAAACTAATATTATATTTTGTAGCAGATAAATCACCCTGAATAGACAGCATACTACCTATAATTACTGGTCGACCATAATACTGATTACCCGGAGCATATTCCATTGTCCATAATAGTTCATTTGCCCTTTCTTTTTCAGGTAATGTATTGTAGGGATAGAATTCACCAGTGTCTGCATGAACATCTACTAGACTTCCATCATCATCATAATTTTTACCATAAATGACATACCAGACTTTTTTTCCATTATCATCCGTGTATAATACTCTTTTACCATCAGCATCACGTGTTAATGTTTGTGCTGGAATATGTTTCACTCGATTTATAATGGAATCGCTAGTATCCTCACGTATAATTTCTAATGCTCCATACCCAATGCTTCTACGGTCATAAAACATACGGTATAAATGTTTATTAATGGAAGGCTTACAATTGTTCAAGAATTCAGTTGCAATTTTCTTTTCATGCTCAACTTCTGCTACTCCTTCAATAGGGTTTAATGTCCATTTTAAACCAGCTGCATCAGTAGCTACAGCATCAACACAGGCTTCATGATAACTATTTAAATCCAATAATTTAACCAGATTATATGGATTATAAGGTGGATCCAATAAGTGAATACCTCTTTTCACCCATTCCGGAGGCGTTTGTTTACTGCCTGTAGATGGATCAACATCTGCTTTTACTGCATATTTCTCCAACTCTAATTCATTGATAAATTTATATTCACCTTTAAAATCTTCTGTTACAATAAATGTTTCACTTTTTTTAGCTTTTTTACTCATTAAAATCACCTTTTTTTTATGCGTTAACTTTAGATTTAGGTTTACGCCAGAACCTCGCAGAACCTGTGCATGAATCAGCTATATCATCTTTTTTTCCTTCCTGACCAGTGAATGCTACAAGATGGTCTATGACTTTTATATTCCAGTCACCTTTTATCCAGTATATGCAACCGGCTTCGGCTAATGCTTCTAAGTCAAAACTACGTACATTCTTTTTATAGCGTACCTTGTCACCTCTGATGTTATATCCTTTAAATTTACGATTGTGACGGAATTTATTAATTAAAAGTTTACTTGATGCTCCGGGTTCCTGTTCTACACGGATTTTTACTGTTTTTCCATCTCTTTTTGCTGTTCTTTCAAAAGTTCTGAGTACTTGATTAGCTGTTAAGTTTCCTGTTACTAGGTTTAACATGTATAAGAATTCACCATCCCATCCAGTTAGCATTCCTGCTGTTGCATCTCCTTTTTTACCTGATGCACCAAAATCCCAGTACCTGAGTTTTGGTAAATCTGAAGGTATTTCTTCAGGTGTTAATTGATTATAAATAGTGTTCGTGGTTTCATCCATGAACCAATGACGTTTAAAGATATTTCCTTCACGTTCAACAGGCATGCCTTGATAAATAGCATTAAAGAGGTAGCTGCCCATTGCTCTTTTTTCAGCAGTTAACCAATCATAATCCCTTTGCTCTTCCCATAATACTTCATTTAGTTTTCTTCCCAGGATGTCTTTTTCAGGTTCAACACAGATAGCAGGAATATTTAAATCAACCCATGTATCATTAGGTATGCTGCCGCCATTACGTAGTATTTCGTAAGCAGTTATCGCATCAATAGTAGGTTCAGTAGTTTTAATAATACCGTGCAAATCGTTTAAATGTAATCTTTGAGCAATAACTATAATAATTGGTGGTTTTTTATTAGTTCTACGTTCCAACCTAGATTTAACTACACCCTGGAACCAGTCTTGGAGTTTTTGCTGTTTGACTTCAGACTCTGCATCAGCAACATTTTTGATTGGATCATCAACTATGAATAGTCCAGCACCAAAACCCATTATGGATCCTGCTGCACCTACTGCTAACATTTGTCCACGGTAACCATCCAGGTTAAATTTGTTTTTAGCTCTACTGTCATTGGATAATTTAACATTATACTTAGAGAGATAGCCATAGTGGTTTATTATGTCTTTTACTTGTCCACCAAACTCTGAAGCCAATCCCTGTGAATATGCTGATAATATTACTTTATCGTTAGGGTAATGTGCTAGAAAATAAGAAGCTAGATTCCGACTGATTAATGTTGATTTTCCATGACGACTAGGAACACTTAATAAAATACGTGAGACTTTACCCTGCAAAGCCTTTTCCAATAGTTCAATAATGACTAAATCAAAGTCACGTGGAGCCCATAAACCATTATTTACAAAAATACTCCACTCACCTAAGCTTAAAGGGCCACTATATTGAGTTGGAGTTGATGGATATAGATTTTTATTTTGATTGTATGGATTTTGACTTATCTCAGGGATTAACCCACTATTGTAAGGATTCTGACTTAAAACCGCTGCATCAGACATAATTTAGTCATCCCCTCTCTTATTTACTAGGCTCCAAAGCATTTCTCTTCTAGATTCTAGGAAGTCATCAGTTTCCCATACTGGATTATCATCAACAGGCACTAATTCCTGAGCTGTTTCAGCTTCATTAAGATAACCCACACGATCGTATAATCTCTGAGTAACAAGATTTTTTGTTTCTTGATTTTTATTAATTCTGTAAGTATTATCAATACCTTGCATTTTTTCTTGATTGATTAGCTTCTCATGCTTTTCATCAAAAGAATCAATTTGCTTTAAATCAGTTATTGTGTCTTTATCTACTCTTCTTTCAATACGTTCACGTGCAGTATCACGTGTAGCTTGTAATTTATCTGTTTTAAAAATGGGATATTGAGCTTCCCATTCGTATTTATCATACCATTTTGTCTTAACAGTATTATATTCAGGAGTTTTTAAAGAACCATCATTATTTTTAAATTCCCATTCAATACCTCTCGAATTTACGATTTCTGAAAAATGGTTACAAAAATAGTATAAGCTTATTTCATCGTATATATCATCAAAATGCACTTCAAACCATAATAATTTTACTGCATGAGGAAAAGGTTTTTCATTGACTCCTTTTTTGCGTAAACGTTTATGGTAAGGCATATAAATTCCGCCATGTGAAAATTTTGAAAAAAAAAATAATTAATTTTATTTTTTTTCTTTAATTTTGATCTTCTATTTCTTTTAGATGCTGTAGTACTAATTTTTCTGCTATTTCTTCTGCTCTTTCATCTATTGCTTTGTCGATGAGTTCTAGTTCTTCTTTTTTCTTTTTTTCTGCCCATTTGTCTATGATTGTTACGATTATTATTGCTGTTATGACACTTATTATGCCTATTTGTAGTTCTACGTTGCTGATGCCTTTGCTTGTCATTCGGTTGCTTAGTCCTGTTATGATTAATCCTATACCACTGCTTATTAGTGTGGTGGTGGTGACTGTTTTTGCAAAGTTTTTGATCCATACTGTTTTTCGGTAGGGTATTGTTTCTGTTAGTTTAGATGTCATTGTCCCCACCATTTAGTGTTTCTGGATTTTCATCACTTTTGCAGTCTTTGCAGTCTTCACAGTCGCAGTATACTTCTGCTGTTTGTAGGTTGAAATGTTTTATTCCATAGTTGATGTAGTCTTCGATTGTGATTTCGTTTCGTTTAAAGAATGTGTTCATGTATTTCATATCTATATACGATAGTGCAATTGCTATGATTATTCCTAGTGCTTGCATTATTTCGGTTTCTTGACCTGTTAAATCTAGACCAAAATATAATAGTAGTATTTTTATTAACCATGGAGTGGTGTATCCTGCGATTAATAAACCTATTGTTTTGAAAATACTTGACCCATTTCCTATAATATTTGACATTAGTTATCACCTTTCCATATTTTATTAAGTGGGGATGGGCGGATTCAAACCCCCCAGCAGAGAGAAAAGACTTAAGAACTCCACATCAAAAAATGTAAGAAGCAACAAATCTAAAAAAAAGTGTCTTTTCTTTTAATTACACCCCCCAAAAAAATCCTACAATTTTAGTAGGAAGGAGGGGGAATCGAACCCCCCAAAAAATGCTCTTAAAGCCTGATGACGAAGATTTAAAAAAAAAATATAATCCACAAAATCAAAATTAAAAATTCAACCAAAGATAATTTCTACGCAAAACTTTCCCACAATGCTTACAAAAAACCTCATCATGAAATTCATCATACAATGCATCGTGTTTTTTACAACCTTTGCAAAAAATTTCCAACGATTTATAATTTTTATATTTTGACATGTAGAACACATTTTTTTCATCTTCACTATATACTCTCATATAATAGAAAAAAGAACATACAAAAAGTTTAACAAAAAAAATAGCTTAAAAAGTACAATCGTACCTTAGGGTCTTCTTTTCATATTTAAAGACCAGATTAAAGAAAAAATATTAATGGAGCTTGGAAAATACTCCAATAAGACAAATTTTTTTTTATAATGTTTTGATGCGTAACCTTCTCATCTCCCGGATGATCAATAAATGCTCCGCATCATCATCACTATTAGTTCTATGAGGACCTAGTTTACCTGTACCCATCCCATAGCGTCGGACACTGTTAGCTCCCCATTGGTCTTTATGCTTGTGATAATAAGTATGTGATGCATTACGCCACTGCTGACGTAACGCTTCTTTTTTACAGTCTTTACAACAGTATACCTGTCTGTTGCTAGACTTAACAAATTCTTTTCCACATGCTTTACACCTAGTCATTATTGCCTGCCTTTACAGTATACTCTTCTAAATGCTCACATACATACTCATAAGTGATACTGGAAAAAACATCAACACTAAATTTAAACCTACTTATAGGCTCATAAAACACATTATCTTTAGGATTATAATGCGTATCCTCTAAAAGATAAGTTATATATCTATTTAAAGCAGAAACATATAAAGTTACATATTCTTTTTCTAATAGTTTTAATGTTTTTTCTAGTATTTTGTATCGCCACGTTTTCAACACTGTTTGCTTATCATGAAATTCCAAATCTTTAAATAACATACTGACTCTCCATCTTCATTCCACAACGTATTTCATTACAGGCCATGACTTTACCCTGATAATATACTGATAAAGTCATATCCCCTCTTTTTTTAGCAGCATCCCTATCTTCCTCAGCATCACTTTCAACATCATGAGACAATTGCATAAACATGTTAAGAAGGTCACATGCATCTTTTAAACTTAAATGACCTCCAGTTTCTTTATTTTGAATATAATGCTCATTTAATACCTTAAACATTGTTTATCCCTCCCCTTCTAATTTTTAATACCCATGTTTTTTAGCATACTTAATAACATCCCTAGTTCTAGCACAAGAACCCCAAGATTGAGTAGGATTATTAATCAAACCTGCTTCACGCAAAGCTTTATTATAAGAATAACCTTTATCCAAAAAAGGCTTTAATCGGTGAAAATTCTCACGTGTTTCTTGTTTTCTTTCATTTGTTGATTGTGTAATTACAGTAATCATTGCGCTCTCTCCGTATCAACATGGATTATTGGATAACCATCAACCATACCTTTATTATTTATTTTTAAGCGAGGTCTTTTAAGATGAAACCATGCTGCATTAATATAGTAAGGGTTAGGGCAAGCCCTTAACTCCTTACGTATTTTACACTTCATACTATACTCCTACTTTTTTCACAGGACATTGCTCTTCAGGATGAAATCCTTCAAGTTTCACTCGTCCATCCTCAATTTCACAAATTAATTCATCAAGATTTTGACATCTATCTATTGCACTATTATATTGCTTGTTTTCAATGTCTGATTGTATTCTTTGCACTTCCTTGCAGAGATTACCAATACTTAAACATAATTCAGTCATCACTATCACCATTAAATTTCTCAAACTCTGAATACTCCACTAATCGTTCTAATGATTCAAATTCATTGATTAATAGTTTAAAGTCGATTTTAACTGTTTTAAGAATCCAAAGTAGGTTTCTAATGTCTTCTTTTAGTTGTGTTCCATCAATGCAAATAAGATTATCTAAATCATCTTTACTAATTAATAATTCTTCTTCAGTCATTCCCCATCACCATAATCATAAAAGAAAATTATTTTCTTATTAATGCCATCTACAAGGAAATCAAGATTATGCTCTTCATGGTCTATCTCAACCACAATATCATAATCCTCACATGAGTATTTTAACAATTCTTTAACTTTCCTTGGTTTTTGAACTTCAGTCATTCCCCATCACCAACTTTTTAGAATGGATCCTCTTCAGTATAATGTATAGTTTTTAAATCATACCCTTTTAATGTAAATTCAATCGCTTTTTTATCAGAAAGTACCATTCGCTCCATTTCTAATGCTCTTAATTTGTTCTGTATCCGTAATTCTTTTAAAATATCTATTAAGACTTTTTCAAGCCTATCAAATTCTGAATTATTCATCCACATCACACCCAATATTACAATCTCCTCCTGGAACTGATGGTGCGAGATTGTGATAATGTAATGTAACCTCACAACCATCTAAAAATTTCTTTAATTCATAGGAATCATCAATGTTATCCCATTTAAGTATTGCAAAACCTGCTTCAATTTCAATAAACTTAATCATTCCACATCACCTACATCTTTTTCATCGAAAGTTGCTTGAATTTTGAATATTATATTTTCAATCAATGTATATTCTGCAAAACTTATCTGCTCATTTTTGAAGAGTGTAGCATATTGTAACAATATAGGATTTGTTTTTTGATACATCTCTTCAATCGTAAATCGTTTTTCAGTCATTCAAGACCTCCCTTTAAAAACGCGTACCTATCCACATGTTGAAACACATAGGTCCAAGTAACCCAGGGTTTGCACCTGCTTGTTGTTTGTAATGCTTTTTCTTCCTTGATTTCAGTTAATTCAACATTAAATGTATCTTTGAAATCAGCGAGAATGTCCTGTATTTCATCTGGAATACGGTCATGAACATTAAGATAAAGTATCGTTTTTGTTTTCCAATCTACACATGTGCAAATATCAACTCCTTTTTCCTCCCATTTCTCGTCAAATTCATCAACTGCGTCAGATAAATCGCCATAACATTGAATTAGATTTCTTTTTGCTTTTATTGTATCCATTAGTAAATCTGTCATTTTTTAATCAACTCTTCAATAAATATTAACATTGTTATATTTTATCATTTATTTTTAAAGGAATTATAATAATATAATATAATAATATAATAATAATCGCCTCTTTAGATGTAATACAAAAATGTATTACAAATAAACGAAGAACAATAAGAAAAATGTAATACAGTAATGCAATACAGTATTACAACATCCCCCAAGTGCCTCGCAGAAATGTATTACAAATCTGTATTACATAATTTTTTCAAATAATCTTTCACCAACCTCAAATATTTAGATCCATCATAACCACACTCACGAGCATGACCAAACACTGCCTTCTGAGCATAATCAGAATCAATAACCATCAAACTATCACTACCTCGAGAATTAAATAACTCCCGAGCATAATCCTTAGCAGACTCATTAATCAAACTATCCAAAGTCTCTTTATCCAACCTCCTAGGATTAATAATCCTGATACGATTATTAATAGCTAACAAATGAGCTTTCTTATCATGAATTTCTTTTTCTAAATTACCAATATCTAATTCTAATTCTCCTTTTTGATACTCTAAAAGATTGATTTCCTTATACAATTTATCACACCCAATCTCAAAGATTTCAGCATAACTATAAGGAATCTTCTTTGCTTTACGTTTAACACTAGGATGAACACGCATAGTCAAAACTTCATCTTTAGTAAATTGACCCATGTTTATTCCCCCCTTAGCTTATCTTTAACCATATTCAACTCAGTAAAATCCCCTTTACCCAGATTACACTGCGCACATAACGTTTGCAAATTATCTAAATCATTAGTTCCACCTTTACTAACAGGCATAATATGATCAACATGCAATTTCACACCATCCTCAATGGTAGCACCACATAATTGACAAGTAGAATTATCTCTATCTAAAACCTGTACTCTGAGTCTTTTTGAAATTGGTATTCTTTGTGGCATATCATTTTTAGATTTAACTATATCTGTCCAGATTATACCTAGAGAACAATTAACGTTTGGAATATCGATAGCCGGCATAATACCAAACCACCATGTTTTATAAGCCATAAGCTCTTTCTTTAAGGTTAAATTCACCCCATTATCGTAACTCCAGTCACCGTAAGGAGAAAACTGTAATATGGCTTCTTTAACCACATAACCATCAAAAGTACCTTCCATTTCAATAAGAGAATATACCTCCTTAACTAATCTTGAGTTTTTAATAGATTTATTAAGGTCAAGCACATATCTTCGGCTGTCTGGTTTGTCAGTTGTACCAATTATCTCTTGAAGTCCTTCAAATTGAAATCTTTCGTTTAAGTAATCGCTCATACCTTAACCTCCCAAAAGATATGCTTTAACTCAATCATGATAGCAAATCTATCATCATCAATAAGTCCATCCATCCAAAAATCAACCTTAACATCAATATCGTATAAGCAGCATCCTCTTCAACATAATCAACATTATTTTTAAGTTCATCGGGAAGATGATCAATAATCCGTTTCACCAGCGCATCATATGCTCCTTGAAATAGCTGAAGATGATTATAAGCATGACTTATCCTTCTTTCTATTATCATGCTGTCACCTCTTCACAGAATAAAATAGTATCCGTAATATTTTCAGATGCAGCACATACCTTCATATGCTTGCAGAACCTATGCCTATAGAAATGGTCAGCACAGGTACACATCCACCCGTCCCAATCATGAGCTACAATATGAGTTTCACCGTTGGATCCAGTGACTTCCCATAAGTCACCATCCACACCAGTGACATGTGAAATAATAGTTGGAGTGCTCATCTTATGAGCCTCCTTTATCTCTTTTTTTGAAATAATCTATTATTTCTCTGCGTTCACTAACACTAAAATTCCTGCTTTTAAGAACTTGTCTTTTAATCGCTTTAAAATCTATATCTTTATCAGATACTCCTTTTTTCTTTAATGTTTTTTCCGCTTCAACAACTAACATAGGAACATTAATATTACTACTTACTTTTTCAGCTTTCTGTTCTGGTCTATCCGATGTTGTTTCATTGTTATCTGAGCTAGCCGTATTCGTATCAAATAAACCAGAATCAACCATATCCTTATCAGATAAGGCTGGAAATGCTAATTTTAAAAGATACCTTTGCAAGTAAGTGATATCAGCACCGACTGCTTGAATAATCTGATTATTCGGATTCTTTTCAGGAGCAATTACCTCCGGGATTTCAATCCTGTATGGAAGATATTGTTTTTCATCCTCCAAATCAACTATTTTCAAAATAGCAACACCTTCAACAAATGGAAAATCAACATCCAATCCTCTTTTATAACATTCACTAAGAACAGGTGGTAAAATATCAATTAACTCATAATATCTGAATTTTTTATGTTTGTTAAAACCAGTTTTTTTTATTTTCATTCCCATAAGCGCCTTGTTTACTTCAACTTTTCTTTGGCGAACACTACTCACAGGCATCACCCCCATTTGGGCATCGACCGTAATAATACTGACAGTTTTCTACATATTTGCATGATCCACAGGCACTATGTTCAATGTCGAAATCTAGGCTGTGGTTTGCTATGTATTCATCACGATACCAACTCATAATAAACCACCACCATAAAATAAGATAATCTGGTTCAGGTGCTCATACTGGTTTGCTTCAGTACTGAACATATGTATATGTCCAGTTGCTGCTGCATAGCCCATCATAAAAATTAAAATTCCACAGCAAACTGCAATAATCACTATTCCTATTGCAGTTTTATTACATACCCATAGGTCTTCAAGTTCATCAAAAATCGTCCATACCCTATGTGTAGGTTCAACTGGAGTCAATGGATATTTAGCTTGATTAACTTTTCTTTTAAAAAAAGAAGGAATCATAATCCCCCCTCCTTCATACGATGGAACTTTTTAACCGCCTTCACTATATCAGATGCCTTGTAATCATAGACAAAAATAATAGCCGCTTGCATACTGCCTTCAGCTTCCACTTCAACAGATATTCTTTGACGGAATAACTGTTCAACAATCACCCCAACATCCATTCTTGGGACGACCCAAGCATCATGTTCTTTGCGGTCACAACCTAAACGGGTAGTAGTGACAATCACATGATACCCTTTTTTGAATAATATGCGTTCAATTTCTTTTGTTTCATCAACAGTCCAAAAAGGATGAGATGGAAGAGTTAATTTTTCTTCTCTAGTCATATACGGTCTACTCATAAAGGCATCACCACCTCTTCCAAGAAGTTCGGTGCATCCATAATGCAACCTATGATTTTATGAGAACTCATAGATTGATTACAATAATCTTTTACCTTAGAATAAACTTTATCCTGCTCTTCATCAGACAATACATCCATGAAACTATAAAACTTAAAAGCAGCATAATACTGTTCTAAAGTACCATTTTCAGCTGCTTTTTTCTTCTGAATGGTCCAAAACACGTCAAAGGCTTTCTCATGCAACTCTTCTAAGAGTTGTATGTCGTGTAAGCTGCATTTTTCGATAGGTAAAACCCCATAGTTACGTGGTAGAATATCATAGTATCCTGACCTATCCATGTCAGCTGCCATTTTTTGCTGTAGGGTCTCTTTTTTGTGAGTAACACCATTGTAGATTGATTCTAGTTGTGGTATTCTCAACTTTTCAAAGGAAGTGTTCATGAGAACACCTCCAAGTTTACAGCACCAGTTTTAGCATCAGTTACAGTGTATTGTTTGAAAAGTTCTCCAGGTTGAAGATCATCTAAAACCATGTACCCTGAAAGTTCATGTTTAATATCTTCAATATTATCTGCTGTGAAGACTACTTCACGGAGTACACCAGGTACAACTTCTTTGCTGATTTCATAGCGTCCGTTCATTCGGAATCAACTCCTATTTTTGGGAGGTTGTCCGCAATTTCGAAGTATTTTATTACTATTCTGTCTTTTTCTTCATTTGTGAGATTATTAAGAATCTCCTCTTTTTTAGAGTCATCAAACTTAGTCATTTTAATCTTTCCATTAGATTTTTTTAAGAATTAATTAAGAGCTGCCACTCTTAAAAAAAATTCTTGTTATTTATTAGTATGAATTAACTAATATATAAAGGTTACTTTTTAGGTTTCTTTTAAAAAAGTAATCTTTATTACTACCTTTTTATAAATATTAATATAAGTAAACATAGATAGGAGGTTATGTTAATGTTTAATTATACATCGAAAATCAATTATGCGAACCCAAAAACCAACTCCCTTCGTGTGGGTTTACCTAAAGAAATTGTAAAACTTTTAAAAGTAGAAGCAGGTGACGTAATGGATTGGCAAGTGGATGTCACAGATGGTGAAATAACAGTAATAGCTAAAAAATTAGAATAACCTTCTTTTATTATTTTTTTAAATTTTAAAACTCTTTTTTTGACGATAGCATTCGCTAATATATGGTATGGTACAACCTCTACCTGAGGACTATCAAAATTATTAAACAATAATTTTAAATAGTTTTTACATCTTACATTATAATAGGTTATGAATCTTTCCATTAGTATCTCTCTTGAGATTTCTAATTTTTTTATAACCTAGTGGGTGAGAAGCTGCCACTTCTACGACCCCACTTTAATTATAAAAAATCAATTCTTTTTCTTATTTATTATTTTATCTTATAAAGCATATAAATATTTCTATTCATTAAATAACCACATAAATAAGCATTTGTTTAATAAAATAAAATAAAATATGGTTAATTGTTCACCACTAAAAAATGAAACACAATGTGTTTAGGAAATTAGTGTTCAACAAAAAACATGATTTTATAGTAGTTTGTTAATTTTACTAATTAACTCATCACCCAGACCATCATAAATAATACGCTCCAAATTATCCTGCCTGGACCTAATATCATTAAGCTCACTTTTCAAAGTATCATTCTCACTTTGTAAATTTTCATTCTCTTCAACAGCAACATCCAACTTCGTACGTACTTTATTAATATCCTCAACCACCAAATAAGGTAAACACTTAATATACTCTTCTTTTAACACTTCTGGTTTAATTCGTATATATGATTCATGTGCAACACCAGGAACTTTACGACCTTCCAACAAATTAATCTTATCTAAACCCATACCCGCTTCAGCTAATTGCGTAGCATGATAACGTCTCAACATATGAGGAGCAAAACGTGAATAAGTTCCAGCTTTACCTAAGCCTAATTGATCATTAACTTCTTTAAAAATTTTATTTAAATACCTATCCTGAATTTTAAAAAGTTTATTATTCTTATTGAAATCATCTGTTCTACTGTATAAGTAATTATTAATAGATTCAACAGCCTCAGGACTGCAAAAAGTATAAAAATTTTGATTAGTTTTTTGTCTTTTCAAATAAAAAGTAGGTATAATATCTATTTCAGAATCATTCATCTTCTCAATAGCTGTGAAAATATCATTACTATGGTGAAATTCTTTTGTAAATTTAAGATAATCTTTTATAGTGATTTTTAATGTATCTACTCGGCTAACTCCACTGCTTGACATGAATAATGTTATTGCTTTTAGTAAAGGATTTTTGATTTCAATAATATGTTTTAATAATTCACGATCAGGTAATTCATTAGGCAATATGGGTGTTGGTTTTTTCACATTAGCCATACTGAAATAAGGTAGTCGTGGAATATTTATTTCAAAATGACGGAAAATACTTAATACTGCTGTTAAGTATAATTCTGCTGTTTTTTTCATGTATTTTTCAAATAAGTATCTTCTGTAATCTATTAATATTGGTCTTAATGTACTATTTTTCCAGTTGATATTTTGTGTTTCTTCTGCATCAGCAATGTTTAGTAATTCAGGTAGTGTTTTTCCAGTGTATTTTTCAAAGTGTGTTATGCCTCTTGTATAATTTGTTATTGTACTTTCACTGCTGTTTCTTTCATAAAAAAATTGGGATAGTATTTGGTCTGTGGTTTTCATGAATTTCATATCTATCATTGCCTCTTTATATTGTATCTGTGAGAGAGCATTTGACGAGTAAAAAAAAAAGTAGTTGTTATTATATCAAGTATCCATCACTTGCTTCATAAAATCACTTTTCTCTGATGATTAATTAATAATAATTTAATAATGAATTAGTATATAATTTTTATGAAAAAACGCTGGAATTTTGTTAAAGTTTAAAAATTATTAAAAACATAATTTAAATATTAATAATTATTTTTTAATTAAGGAGATAATAATGAGTCGTATATCAATACTTGACAAAGACAGATGTCAACCAAAAAAATGTGATTATCTTTGTATCAATTACTGTCCCGGTGTCAGAATGGGTGAAGACACCATAGTTATTGACGAAGACGGTAAAAAACCATTAATATCTGAGCAGTTATGTGAAGGATGTGGTATTTGTACCAACAGATGCATATTTGATGCAATTACTATTATCAATTTACCTGAAGCTGTTGGAGAACCGATTCATAGATTCGGCCAAAACCAATTTGAACTGTTTGGACTTCCAAGCTTAGAAGAAGGAACTGTACTTGGGCTTTTAGGACCGAATGGTATCGGTAAATCTACAATAATGAACATTTTATCAGGTAACCTGATTCCAAACTTCGGAGACTATGAAAATCCCCCAGAAAATTGGGACAAGGTAATTGAATATTATAAAGGTTCATCACTTCAAACTTACTTTTCAAATTTAGCAAACGGTGAAATTAAAGCTATTTTAAAACCACAAATGGTAGATCAGCTACCTAAAGTTGTAAAAGGTAAAGTAAAAGATTTACTTCAAAACGTTAATGAAAGAGATAAACTCGAATACGTTTGCCATGAATTACAGCTTGAAAACGTTTTAGATAGAAAAATGGAAAACTTAAGTGGTGGAGAACTTCAAAGAGTTGCAATAGCTGCTACAGTTTTACGAAGATTAAATGCTGTTAAAGTAATCAGGTCACTTGCAGAAGAAGGAAAAAGTGTTTTAGTAATTGAACACGATTTAGCAACCTTAGATGCATTGTCAGATAATGTTCATATATTATATGGTACTCCTGGAGGATACGGTGTTGTATCCGGAAGAAAAGGTGTCAGAATTGGTATCAATGCATACATTAATGGATTTTTAACAGAAGAAAATGTAAGAATCAGGAGAAATCCTATCGAATTTATAATAAGACCACCAACTCCGGAAGATGAAGGGGATGCGCTTGCAAGTTATTCCGATATTTCTAAAGATTATGACGGATTCAAATTGAGTGCTGATGCAGGAGATATTTTTTATGATGAAATAGTAACTGCATTCGGTTCAAACGGTATTGGTAAAACCACTTTTGCAAAAATGCTGGCAGGTGTTGAAAAACCAACTACTGGAGAGGTTGATGAAGAAGTTACAATCGCTTATAAACCACAATACTTAGTAAGTGATTTTGAAGGAAGTGTAAGTGACTTTTTATTCATGAATGCACCAAGTTACGGAAGTAAAATCTTTGAAAGTGAAATCATGACTCCATTTGCACTGGAAGACATGCTTGAAAAGCAGGTTTCAAAATTAAGTGGAGGAGAACTTCAAAGATTGGCAATAGCTGCAACATTATCAAAAGATGCTGAAATTTATCTATTCGACGAACCTACAGCATTTTTAGATGTAGAACAGAGATTAGTTGCTGCAAAAGTTATTCGTAAAATGGTTGAAAGCAGAAATGCAGCGTCACTTATTGTAGATCACGATATCGTATTTATCGATTACATATCCGATAGAGCCATGGTATTTAACGGTACACCAGGTCTTGAAGGCCATGCATCAAAACCTACCGATTTAAGATCTGCAATGAATGAATTTTTAGGAAATCTAAACATTACTTTCAGACGTGATAAAGAAACAAAACGTCCAAGAGTAAATAAATTAGACAGTTACTTAGACCGTGAACAAAAGGAAAAAGGCGAATACTATTACTTGTCAGATTAGGATTCAATATCCTAATCCCATTAATTTTTAACCTCACCACATTATATTTCAATTAAAATAATAATTTTAAAGAAATATTAAATGGAATCCAACTCTTTTAAGATATAGCGTTTTAATACTCTGACTGCCTCTTCACCATCATCATCCAATCTTATGGAATCATTCGGATTTAAATCAAAAGCTTTAACAACACTTTCAGCATCAATGTTTTTAATTACATCAACATCTTTTTCCTTTAAGATTACTGAAACACAGTCATCTGTGCATCCAGTAATTGAAACAATTTTCGCACCATCCAATATTGGTGAACAATTATTAGGCTGGGCTGAATATTCTGTAATACATGCCGCCACAATATTATCATTATCAAGAGCCAACTCAACAGTAGCTGCCCTTACCACCAAACCTAGAGGACTCAATCCACTACATGATACCAATGCTATTTTTTCATCCATATTAATTACCTCGCTTGTTTTCTATCATATCTTTTTTTAACTTTTTCATAACCTTGTTTAAAGAAAGGACATATTAGCATGCATTTGCTGCAGCCTTCCCTATGAGCAGTACAAAATTTTCTTATTAATTTTTCATTTTCGTCATATGCATTCTGAGGACATCGGTCAATGCAGATTCCACATGTTGAGCAGAAATCCTCAACCCACAGCATGTCGTTTTCCTTCTTATAGGGAAGATTTTCAATTGATGTTTTAATCATGAAAAAACCCAGATTCATCGCTTCCTTGAACATACACATATTACTTCTAAGAATAATGCAATCATTTGACTGCATGGCTATTGCCCTTAAACTAATTGCATCATCCAAAGGATGAATTAAATCCGCATTAATATTGTTTTTTCTTAAAAAATCAGCGATTTCAAAAGTCCATTTGCCGACTTCCTGAAATTCCTTATCTTCGAGAATCGTTTTTTCTTTTGAATCATCCATCTTTAAAATATCTTCAGACATTGCATACTTTAAAATTAAAATGTTATCCCAATCAATGCCCCATTCTTTTTTAAATTCATCAGATAATTTAGAATAACTAATGCCAACAAATCCATGATTTAAAACAAAATCGTTTAATTCATCTAAAAAATCATCAGAAACTGTATTCAATGGATTGAGTGGGTTTTCAATTTTATAAAAATTAGGAATCGGGTGATGATATCTAATTCGCATATCATTTACCCTCAATTATTTTTTTCTTAATGCTTCAATAGCTTTTGGGAATTCTTCACAGAATATTTCAATTTGCTCTGTTGGAATTGAAAAACTAATACGCAAATATTTATCTCCAAACAGTTCGGAGGTATATTCACCTTCTCTTGCAAAGATTCCTCGTTTAAATAAATAGTTTGATAGTACTTTAGGATTTATACCAGTACCTGAAACATCAACAGCCATCATATTTGCATCAGACGGATAAACCGGCAAAAATACTCCATCGATTTCATCAACCATTTCCTTGATTAACTTTTGATTAGTGAATGAAATTTCACGGATTTCATCTTTCCACTCGGCTTTAGATTTTAAACCTGCAATTGCACCGTACTGTGCTATTATGTTAACACCCAAATCATTAACAACTGCATTTTTAATAACATCAATGATAGGTTTTGATGAAACTACACTACCTATTCTTAAACCAGCCATTCCAAATATTTTAGAAAAACTATAAATTGTTAATGTTTGACCGGGAGCATAATTTTCAGCATGGAAATGCTCTCTTGCAAAATCCTTATAAGTTACATCATGCAATAAGTATAAATCGTTTTCTATAGCAATTTCAGCAAATTCTTTTAATTCATCCTCAGTATATGCGGAACCCAATGGATTTAATGGATCGATTAAAATTACCATTTTGGTATTTTCATCCATATTCTCCCTAAGCAATTTTGGAGTTAATTTATACCCACATTCATCATAATAAATAGGGACATATCTCACATCATTTGCAAAACGGTTTGCAAAGTCCCCAATGATAAAGTAACCCGGATCAGACAATATAACATTATCACCCGGTTCAAGCAATGCTTGCATACATAAATATAAAGATTCTGTCGCTCCGGCAGTTAATAATACTTCACAATCATCAAATCCTAAATCATCTAAAATCAACTGTCTAAGTTCAGAAAACCCTTCTGGAGGAGGGTACTTAGAATATTCTTTTTCTTTAACACAAGCTGCCATTGCATCAGCTATAATGTCTCCATGAAGGTGATTTGTATTCTGACCCATCCAAATCATATCTTTATCCATAAATACATCTTCAAAAAAATCATTTGAAGAATCATATCCTTCCGGAGGTACCCTTTCTGTTTTTTTAAATTTTTTCTTAGGGTGTTTTATATCATTCATAATAATCACGGTATCCAAATTAATAATTTATTATAAGTTATTTATAAAATTAATGCTAACTAATTCCACGAGAAGTGATTCGGAAAACGGCTTGCCGACCTTCACCAATACTGCGATGGCGTCTTAATGTAGCAATTCTTTGATTAGTTTCATCCCCACGTTCCAATTGAATAATGACTTTACTCCAATATTGAAGAACCATACCACCAACAGCACGAATATCATTATTACCTTCATCATCAAAGGCATTGTAAATTTGATTTGTAACAATAACTGCAATATCATATGATCTGGCTATTTTAGACAAAATACCCATCTGTTTACCCAATTCCTTATTAAGTTTTGATGATTTCATATCATCGACACGATACAATGCAACTGCGGAATCCAAAATAAAAATATCAGTATCTGGATGATTTTTTCTAAGCCATAATTCAATAGCCCCAATATTTTCGCCCTGTTCCTGAAAAGTGGTCGGTTCAAAAACCATTATATTATTAGCAACTTCAGAAAAATCACTACCAGCAATTTGCTTAATCCTATCAATTGAAATTCCACCTTCAGTATCCATATAAATAGCTTTTTTACCATATTTGGCAACATTTACTGCCAAACATAAAGCAATATTACTTTTTCCAGAACTAGGAGGTCCAAAAATCTGAGTAACCGTACCCTTTTCAAATCCCCCATTCAATAAATTATCGATACTTGAATTAGTAGGAATTTTATGATTATCCTCAAAATTAGCCAATACTTTCATAATAATACTTTTGTTACTATAAAATATATATTATCTTCGTATGAATGTTGGTTGTGGTGTTGTCAAATCAATGATTGTTGATGCACTTTTAGCTTCCAAAGGCCCTACATCAATTACCAAATCAACATCGCATCCCAACTGTTTTAAAATATCTTCCGGAGAAGACAATACTTTTTCATTAGATAAATTGGCACTTGTGGTAGTTATTGGAAATATGCTAGCCAGTTTACATGCAATCTTATTTTCAGGAACCCTTACACCCACATGAGTTAATCCGCCGGTAACAACACGGGGAACAATAGGCGTTTTATTTAAAATAAAAGTATAAGGTCCCGGTAGGTATTTATCAATAGTGTCCTTTTGATAAATGGATATTCTTGCAACCAATTCAATTGCATCAGTATTTGAAACCAGAATTGACAGCGGTTTTAATAAATTTCGTTGTTTGATTTTAAAAACATTACGAACTGCCTTATTGTCGAATATGTTTGCACCCAAACCATAAACCGTATCTGTAGGATATATTATAACTCCACCATTAGCCAAAACATCAATGGCCTCATTAATTACATTTTCATCAGGTGCAGAATTGTTGGTTTTTAATATTCTCATCTTTAATAATCCATAATTTTTAAATAATTATATATGATAATTTCTTTATATATTTAAGTATGCTTGAAAGTTTAAGACCTTTATTAACAAAAATATTAAATCCAATTGCCCGAAATTTGAATATCAATCCGAATATTGTAACGGTCATTTCACCATTTATTGCTATTTTAGCAGCATATGGCTTTGCTAATCATTTATTGATTCTTGGTTGTATTGCAATTTTACTATCCGGATTGTTAGATGTTATTGATGGTGCTGTTGCAAGATATCACAATAGATCTTCTAAATTTGGAGCTTTTCTTGATTCTACAATGGACCGTTTTGCTGATGCCATCATTTACATAGGTATAATATTTGGTGGATACTGTGACTGGTTTGTTGGTATTTTAGCAGTTCATTCTGCAATAACCGTCAGTTATGTTCGTGCAAGAGCAGAATCTCAGGGCGTGGAGTGTAAAGTTGGAATAGCTGAAAGAGCAGTTCGTATGATTATTTTAATGGTCGGTGCACTTATCGGATACTTTACACAGCCAATTTACTTCACTTATACAATCATTATTTTAGTGATATTATCATACATTACAGTAGTACAAAGAATTTATCATGTTTGGAAGGCGTTAAGATGAGTGATTTAGAAAGCGCGGAAAAAATAGCTAAAGACATTAAAAAACTAGAAAGAAACTTGAATCAGGTCGCTCATATCGAGTTTACCGGAAAAGAAAAAGAAGTTTATGATAGGGCTGTTGATTATTGGAACGATTCCAAATATTATCTCGAAAAAGAAGATATGAGAACGGCATTCGGCTGTATTGAGTATTCACACGGTTTGCTTGATGCATTAAGAATCATTCATGATACAATCGATGACTATTAAAAAAAATGTGGAATTTAATCCACATTAATTATATTTTAAATTTTTAACCAACACTAACCAGTTTACCATCCAAAACTTCAATAACTCGGTCTGCAAGTCTGGCCACAGCCATATCGTGAGTAACCATTATTAAAGTTACATTATTATTTCTATGCAAATCAATTAATTGGGCAAGGATTTTAACACTTGTTTTTGAATCCAAAGATCCTGTTGGTTCATCCGCCAATATAATTGAAGGATTATTAGCAAGGGCACGTGCAATCGCAACCCTCTGTCTTTCACCTCCGGATAATTTGGATGGCTTTTGGAATGCCTTATCGTGAAGACCAACAATATCAAGTAAAAATAATGCCCTCTTTCTCATCATTTTATTAGATAATTTGGAAGTAAACATTGGAATTTCAATATTTTCAACAACAGACAAGTTTGGAATAAGATTATGGAGCTGAAAAACAAATCCTATTTTTTGTGCTCTGAATTTATTTAATTTTTTATTGGAAGTTAAATCGTAACCTGCAACATTAATATAACCAGAATCCGGCAAATCTAGAGCACCAAGCATATTGAGCAATGTTGATTTACCTGAACCTGAAGGTCCTATAATAGATACAAATTCTCCTTCCCTGATTGTTAAATCTATTCCATTTAATGCCTTGATATGTCCATTTTCATATGATTTGACCAGATTGCGAATTTCTATAATATTATCCATAAAATCACCTTACTCATATCTCAATGCTTCAGTAGGAGGTAATTTAACCGCTTTAATAGCAGGATATAATCCTCCAATAATTCCGACAATAATTGCTACTACAAATGCCTGCACGAAAATATCCGGCGTGAATGTTGGAGTTACATTCATCATAGGTCCTAAAAATGTAGTGGCAACAAAACCAATAACAGAACCCAAAATAGCCGATACAATAGTTATGACCAGAGATTCACCGACAATCATCGTCAATATTTTACTATTGGACCACCCTACAGCTTTTAAAACACCAATTTCACGGGTTCTTTCAAATACAGACATCAGCATTGTATTAATAATACCCAATGCACCGACAACAACAGCCAAAAGAGAAATACCCCATGATGATGCTTTAAGCGTGTTTAACATATCGGCCATCTGCTCCATTTCCATAACTGATGAAATCGTAGTGATATTATCCCCATACATTGAATCAATTTTATCAGCGACCTTTTGAGGATCCTGTCCCTTATCTACCTTAACATAAATATTAGAAATACTATTATTGTCACCATTAATCTCTGCCACTTTATTAATTGATGTGAAAACCCCACCGGCCATATTGGAATCTCCAGTTTCATAAATACCGACTACCTTAAAGTCTTCACCATTAACTTTAAGGGAATCACCTACAGACAGGTTGTTTGCATCAGCATAAATCTTACCCAAAATAACTTCACTAGAATTATTTTCAAACATACGCCCCTCTTTAATCGATATATCTGCCATTGATGTACCATTTGGCTCAATACCAATCAGCGTATTCATATAATCATTTCCTACCGACGTTAAAATAACATAAATTGGCATCGCCTCACTAACACCACTGACATTAGCTATTTTATCAGTCCAATTTGCATCAATAGGATTGGTACCATAAGCGGAGTTACCCGTTTCTTTACCTGAAATGGAAAAATCGGCACCTCCAGCATGAATAGTATCTTCAAAAGAAGATACCAACCCATTTGTAATTCCACCTAGAGCAACAATAACTACAATACCGATACAAATACCAATAATAGACAATATTGCGCTGGTTTTTCTCCTGAATGGATTTTTAATAATAAACTTTAAAAATGACATAATAATAAGTTATACTTAAACATATAAATAAATTATTCAAAATATATCTAACATGCAAATTTAAGGTGTTGAAATGCAGAAAAAAGATATTGTATTGGAAAACATGGATAAAATCCACACAACGGAAATGGGTGTTGGAAGAATATCAAAAAATTTAGGAATCTCCGGAGATGTGGTTGAATACTGTAAAAACAAGATTCTTAAAGAAGAATCCGTTGTTGAACATAAAGGAAAGAATTATTATGTAACTATTGATGATTGCATTATTACTATCAATGCATCAAGTTATACCATAATAACTGCACACAAACTTTGATATGAAAAATTTAATTAATTATTTATAATATTTTTTATAAATGGATATATTATGAAAAGAGAAAGGATTATTTATCTCGATTATTTAAAAACATTAGCCATATTTGCAATAATCGCTATGCACATAGCAGCATTTGTGGCAGATACCAAGGCATTGAACTTGACAATGCATAATCTTTCACAAGTCGGCAGGTTTGCAGTGCCTATGTTTCTAATGGTTTCAGGTGTTTTATTATTAAATCGGGACTATGGTTCTTTTAAGGATTTTTTCATCAAAAGATCATCCAAAATAACTATTCCTTTTGTATTCTGGGTTTTGATTATTATACTGTTAACACTGAGCATTAACAATTATGCATTAGATAATCTGCTGCCAGTTGTGTATAGTTCATTTTTTAATTTTGGCATATTATGGTATTTTTGGATGATTATCGGAGTTTATCTGGCCCTTCCAATCATTAACGAATACGTTAAAAATACTGGTTTGGAAGGAATTAAATATTTCTTAGTTATTGGAATCATCGCATCAATAATCTATCAATTCTGTAAAATATTTAGTTTACATACGTATCTGGACTTCAGATTCTTTATCGGCCCTATTTTCTACATATTATTAGGTTATTACTTACATAATAAAAAATTCAATATTTCCAATAACAAGATTGCAATAATTTCACTGGCATTGTTTATTGTTACATCACTGCTAAAAACAACTTTAAATGTATTATCTGCAGATTACACAATATTCTATGCACTTAATAACCATACTTTTGTCGAAGGAGGAAATATATTCTTTGAAACATATCTTGATTTGGGAATCTTAGAAATAATTCATGTAAGTTCATTATTCCTATTATTAAAATATTTACCTTTAGACAAAATATCCAAATCAATCACTAAGTTTTGTACTTCAGTTTCAAGGTCAACCTGGGGTATTTACTGTTCACATTCAATATTTTTAATATTAATACCAGGATATCTTGGCAATATTCATTTAACTGGAACTAAAACCATTATTTTAATAATTGTGCTATCAATTGCAGTATTTATTATGAGCTATATCATAACACTGATTTTAAGCAAAATTCCCTATTTAAATAAAATATCCGGTTATAATTAGAAATATATTTGAGGGTGGGACACGAACTCACTAATTTTTAATATTTTTTTACTTATTTTTCCTTTAATTTTATATACTATGAAGTACAATCTATTATTATAGATATTA
>ONIK01000111.1 GCA_900317865.1 uncultured Methanobrevibacter sp.
CAAGATTGGTCATGTTATCTCTTAAACCTTCTTTTTTAAGTCCTTTGTATTGTTTGTATTCTTTTGTTGACATTCCAGACCATGCTTTTGAGATATCATATGTCAATATTGCATATTCAATTCCTTCGTTAACTCCGACCCTATTCCATTCAGCGGTTAGTTCCTTTCTGGTTTCAATACTTCTCATTCTTTGGGTTATCCATTCTTCAGAGTAACCTTTTTGGCGGTAGGTATTGATTGCCCTTTGCATGGCAATTTCAGGGTCTGCTATTTCTTCACCTCTTTCTTTACCAATTTGGGCCAGCCATTGCTTGAATGGTTCTGCGTTTGGTGAAGGGACTGACTGAATGAGGCGCTATAATTCTTTGGTATTTGCTACATCAGTTTCTCGCATTTTACCATCTTTAGCGGGCATTTTCAACCTGTGACAATTTGTCACACTTTCATTAGATTCTTCAGATAATCTTTGTTTTAATTTTCTCCAATAAGCACTAGGGTTTTTACTTTCTGTAAGAACTGCAATAACATCTATTACAGAATAGTAGTAATCTTCGATTTCAGGATCCCATTTAGTTCTGATTTTATATTCATCAAATAATTTGATAGCGTATTTTTCATCCATAAGTTTGCCTCCTTTCAATTGATTACCGATAAATTACTTAGTAATATATTAAATTAGGTAGTAAATACAGTTTTTGTTGGAAATAAAAGCAATTTTACGAAGTGAAAGCAATATTACACATCAAACAAATAGTATTTATTTTTAAATTTTTAGCGGTGTCAAAAGATTTAATATAACTACAAAACAAATTTTGTATCGGAACTTTTTTATAAGTTTTATACGAAATGTTCGTATTTGTTTCAAATAATCTATATAATATTTTGATAATGTTAGGCAATACGGTGTTAAAGAGTTATTATTTATTCATGCTTTTAATTTTCCGTATGAATAGTATTGCTATAATAATTCCAGTACCTCAAGTAATAGCTTTTCTTACAATACCTTCAAAAAATAAGTAAATGAAAATTATTTTTTCATTTTTCTTTCAATAGTTTTAACTCTAGATAATGGCACTTCGGCTGTTCTTGCAATTACTTCTGCTTTTATGCCATGTCTTAACTGATTTCTAATAATCCTAGTTTGTTCTTGATTTACTTTATTTTCTGCATATTCATGTATTAAGCTCATTCTATCACCCAACAAATCACGTAATATGTTTTTTGTTTTTTCATCATCAACGAATTTGTCTACAATCAGCCATTCAATTCCATAAACTAATGCTTTAATTGATGGAGTTAATCCTTTTAAGTCGATTAATGTATTTACCACATATTCGACATAGTCTTCAACACCATCATTTTTTTCAATGATGGGAACTAAAGCAAATAAGATTAGTTCTTTTCCAGATATTTCATTATTGTCTTTAAGTTTGTCATTAATAGTATTAATAATTTCTTCACTGTCATAATCAGTTAAACTAATTACATCATAAGTGAAGTCGTTGTCTTTGTTTACGGTATATATGATTTTTTTAGATTCATCTGCAGTGGTAAAAACACATAGGTTAACTTCTTTTGGGATTGAATCGAATTTGTAGTCGGATATCGCTACATATATGTGGAATCTTTGGTGATGTTTTTTTCCAACTTTTGTTGATTGAAGTTCGATTATCAATATTTCATCATCCAATTCCAGTATTATATCTGGCACAAATGTCGTTGGATCTAGTTGACGCAATTCTGTTGTCATTATTTTGACTTTTTTGGATTTTTTACCCAAGATATCTAAGAATATTCGTGCATCTTCTTCACTAACCTCTTTAAATATCATGTCTTCCTGAAATTCTGACATCTAAAAACCTCTTAAATTAGTTTAATATAGTAATATATTTCTAATATTATTTAAATTTATCATTAAAATAATTTACATCATATGATTTGAAAAATATAATGAAATAACATCAATTTTATAAATCTAAATCAATTTAATGAAGTGGGATAAATATTACGTGATGAAAACAATTTTTAAAAAAAGAAACATAGAATTATGAAATTTTTCTATTGTTATAATGAAAGTTATTATGGGATATTAGTGTAGTAAATCGATAAGGTTGCGAACTATATTATACGTTTCATACGATTGTTCGTTATGGTCGTGGCTTTTTCAAGAAGGCATGGTTATTAAATTAAGTGGCATTCGTGCCACATTAACTTTTTATTAAGAAAAATTTAATTTTCAATTGGTGATAACATGCCAGTTATAAGTTTTGATATAGGAGAATTAACAAAAGAGCAAAAAGAAATTTTGGCAAAAGAATTCAGCGAATCCGCTTCAAGAGTCACAGGCCTTCCGATAGAAATGATATATGTGCTGTTCAACGAAAGGAAATTTGACAATGTTGGAGTCGGTGGTGTTCTTTTAAGCAATCAGGAATAGATGGATTTTTAAAAATCCATTCTTTTCATTTCAAATCCAATATTTCCTTATACATTTCTTTCAATTCTTTTTTTTCATATTCCGAATAATGTTCGTTGTCAACATCTGTTTCAAGAGCAAACAGTAACAGTTCATAGAATACCTTATTCAGTGACCTTCCCTTTTGGGTTAGAAAATACTGGGTATTTTTCGGGTCGTTGCCTTCATTTGTCTTGTAGATAAGGCCATTATCCTGCATTGTCTTAAGGCATCTTGACAGTGCCTTGTTGTCCAGGGAGGGTCTGTTGACTTTAAATTCATTGAAATGACTTTTTCCTAAAAACAGGTCTCTTAAAACATGCAGTGTCCACTTGTTGCTCATGAATTTGAGAGTGTCTTCCAGGGGGTTTCGCTCATATTTTTTTTCATAATATGCAAGTTTTTTCGGATTTAAAGTCATGTTTATTGTTATATATGTTTTAATATTAAGTTTTTTAGATGTCATTGATGCCACTTTATCTTTAAATACCCTATTTTTTAAATATTTGATTAGAAAATTTTAATTGGTGCGATAATATGAATGATAATGATATAGTCATGACTAAATTCCTGGCGATACTGTTTGCGATATGTTCTGGTCTTGCAATAGGTAATCTGTACTGGGCCCAGCCGTTGCTTGTCCAGATAATGGATGGCTTTGGTCTTCCAGCGGCAAATGGGGGACTTCTGGTTACTGCAACCCAAATTGGGTATGCGATGGGAATTCTCTTTATTTTGCCTTTGGGCGATTTTGTTCGAAGAAAACGTATGATAGCCCTTGTAATGGTGCTTTCCGTATTGGCTTTGGTCTCCTGTGCCATATCACCTTCATTTATCATATTGTCACTGTCACTCTTCAGCATGGGGATTGTAACAATTTCCGGTCAAATCATATTGCCACTTGCGGGAGATTTGAGCCGTGAGGATGAACGTGGCCACATCGTTGGAATTGTATCATCTGGAATAACAACAGGTATCCTCTTTTCAAGGTTTGCAAGCGGTATCATTGCGGGATTTTGGGGATGGAGATCAGTTTATGTAATAGCGGCCGCTTTGAATCTGGGCATGGTTTTGGTAATGATTTATGTATTGCCGGAAATTCCTGCAAAAAACAAGTTCAAATCATATGGGAAACTTTTGGCAAGTGTTTTTACCACCTTTAAAAATCATAGGTCCTTGCCGAACATATTGCTGCACTCAGGACTGATATTCGGTTTGATTTTCAACATATTCTGGACTTCCTTAACATTTCTTCTATCCGCAGAGCCGTTTAACTATAACACGTTCCAAATTGGGCTTGTAAGTCTGGCAGGTCTTGCAGCAGCAGTATTTGGTGTGGGAATCGGAAAATTGCAGGACAAAGGCTTGAGCATACCTGCGCTCGGAGCGTTCATTGTGGTTTGCCTTGTTAGTATGGTGTGCGGCTTTGCATTCAGTGATTCAATAGTTGCCATTGTGATTGTTGCAGCGGTACTTTCAGTTGCAGTTCAGGGAGTAAGCGTCTTGACCCAGACAAGATTGTTTAACTTATCTCAGGGTGAGCGCAGCAGACTGAATACTGTTTTTGTTGTGAATAACTTTATATTTGGGGCTATCGGAAGTGCTCTTGCATCTCTTCTATGGTCATTGGGGGGATGGTCATATGTAATGATGGCAGCTAGTGCGGTTTCTGTTGCGGCATTGATTGTCTGGCTGTTTTCAAGAAGTAAATTTAAATATGCGGATGAATCATTGGATAATTAGTTATTTTTACTGATATATCCAGAATATATATTTTTTTATTTTTCCTTTTTATTATTACTATAATTCGAGTTTTAGTGGAAAAATCGATAAGCATGCGAACTATATTTTACGTTTTATACGAACTGTTTCAAAAGTTCAGATACTTATTACTCTTCAAGCGCTCTCTCTCAATATTTTTTATCAACGAAGAATAAAAGTGATTAGTATGATGAATGACGAGCTATTTAAAAATTTTTAAAAATTTCACAATAAGTTGTAACCATGCAATTGGAACAACAGAGAGCTATGAGCTTTCTTTGAGAAAGTACTGTATCTATTTTGATATGTCTCTTAAGGAACTTCTTGAGGAGGCTGAAGAAGATGAGATGAACGGTGTGAAATGGAAGCACAGCAGGTTGAAATCAAAACTGGTTGAATATAGGCATCACATGTTTCAAAACTATGCTGCAGGAACCGTCAGAAAGGAAATGAACTGCATCATCTTTTTTTATAAGTTCTATGACATAGAAGTATGGGATTTGCCTAAGGTAAATGACAAAAGCATTCAGAAGCCTGCTCCTATTTATTTTAAAGATTTGCCGGATAAGGAAGTGATAAGGGAAGCTTTTCAGATTGCATCTCCCTTGATGAAAGCTATCATATTGTTTTCCTGTTCTAGTGGATGTGCTCGGACAGAGACATTGAGCCTGACAATTGGGGATTATATTAAGGCTTTGTCTGAATATCTTCCTAACAACAGAAGAGACATCTTTGATGTTATTGATTACTTAAATGATGTCGATGATGTTGTTCCAACCTTCAGTATCCTAAGAAAAAAGACAAACAAGTATTATCTTACATATTGTAGTCCTGAAGCCGTAAAAGCTATTAATGCATATTTGTTGCTTCGCGATAAGCCAATAACTGATGAAAGTCCACTCTTTCAAATCAGCAGGACATATATGGTGCAGTCATTTGAGATAATCAATGACACTTTAGGTCTTGGAAGAGTTGGACGATACCGTAGGTTTCGAAGCCACATGCTGAGGAAGTTTCATGCTTCAGCATTATATAATGACGGCATGAGCATTGACAAGGTCAACGATTTGCAGGGAAAGGCCAAAAACAAAACCGATGCAGCCTATTTCATGACCAATCCTGACGATTTGAAATATGAATATATCCAACATCTTCCGGCCGTTACTATAAACACTGATGTTGAAAAGCTGTCTGTCAAGTCACCTCAGTTTATTCAAATGGAAAAGGAAAATGAAGCATTAAAATCAGAAGTAGGGGATATGAGAAATGAACTTGAGGAAATGAGAGGTTTAAAGAAAGAACTTTTAGGTATCATAAATAAGGTTAGTCAAGGGTCATGATATTGATATAAAAGTTAATTGTGATAGCATTTGGCATGTGTTGAATGCTATCAAGATTAATATTCAAAAAATTTTGCGATGAAGAATCGTATAGATACATGTTTTACAATCTGGGTTATGATGAAAAGTATAAAATGAATTTGTTTAAAAACATAAAATTTATATGATGAAAAATATAAAATAAATTTAGTGAAAAGTATAAAATAAAATAGGTGAAAAATATAAAATAAAATAGGTGAAAAATATAAAATAAAATAGGTGAAAAATATAAAAAAGTGATTAATATGAAAAAATATTTGCCAAGATATACTGATCAGGAACTGAAGGAATCTCTTGAATATATGGGTGCTGTACTAATAACTGGTCCGAAGTGGTGTGGTAAGACTACAACAGCCAAACAACAATGTAAAAGCTTAAGAGAACTTCAACATCCTGTTCATGGAAAATCTTACCTAAAACTTGCTGACACAAATCCTATAGAATTATTAAAAGGTGAAAAACCAATGTTGATTGACGAATGGCAAATGGCACCGGAACTATGGGGTGCTGTAAGATATTTGGTGGATGAGTCAGATGAAGACGGACTATATATTTTAACAGGATCAACAACAGTAGATGGAAATAAAATCGTGCATAATGGGGCAGGTAGGATAAAAAGAATCGTAATGCGTCCAATGAGTTTATATGAAAGTGGTGAATCCACAGGTGAAATTTCATTAATGGACTTATTCAATAAGGAGGATTTAAACATTGATGGAATAACATCGAACTTGACAATACCTGATTTAATATTTGCTGCTTGCAGAGGGGGCTGGCCTGAATCCATAAACAAAAAAACTAAAAAACAACAATTGGCTATTGTGTCTAATTATATTGATATAATATGTAATAGTGATGTTTCAGAAGTGGACGGTGTTAAACGCAGCCCTCAAAGAGTAAAAGCCATATTAAAGTCATATGCCAGAAACATTTCAACACTAGCAACTAAAAAAACCCTCATGAAAGATGTAAGAACCGAATACGATATCTCTCCACCAACATATAATTCATACATCAATGCTCTTGAAAAATTATATGTTATTCAAGACATTCCTGCATGGTCACCAAACATCAGATCAGCAAATACAATCAGAAAATCCCACAAAAAGGAATTCATCGATCCATCAATAGCTGTGGCAAGCCTTAAATTGACACCTGAAAAATTACTAAAAGACTTTGAAACCTTCGGATTCATATTTGAAAACCTATGCATACGTGACTTACTGGTTTACTCAAGTTCAGTCAATGGAGAAGTATTATATTATAATGATGATAGTGGCCTTGAAGCAGATTGTGTTATTTATTTAAGTGATGGAAGATATGCATTGATAGAATTTAAATTAGGCAGTCGTGAAATTGAAAAAGGGGCAGAAAACTTACTTAAATTAAAGGAATTAATTAAAGAAAGTGTTGAAAACAAAAAAATTGATTTGGAAGAGCCAAGCTTTTTAGCTGTAATTACTGGTGGCGAAATTGCATACACTAGAGCTGATGGTGTGAAAATTATTCCGATAGGATGTTTAAAATAAGATAGATGTAATATGGAGTCTTTTTTATGGACTTTGAGGAAGGGACGCAAAATTTTTTAGTTGATTTTTGTTTTTAGAAAATTTTGTTTGTTTTTTATTTTTTTCAGTTGTTTTTTCTATTTATTTCATTGTAT
>ONIK01000024.1 GCA_900317865.1 uncultured Methanobrevibacter sp.
TGGAAAAATGTCTGAAAAGAATAAAATAACTTTTTCATCAAGAGATGAAGCGATTAATCAAGGATACCAACCTTGCAAGGTTTGTAATCCCTAAAAAAAAGGATTATTAATATTCATAAAATCCTTTTCCAGCATTAATACCCATTTCACCTTTATCTATTTTTTCTTTTAGTTTTGTTGCAATCTATGCATGAACAGAATCGGGGTTTTTAACTTCCGGATTCATGATTACAATATTATAAGCAGTTATTAAACCAACAATGTCCAAAATACGAAATGGTCCATTTGGTGCTCTTGTTGCTATCATCTATGTCTTATCAATAGTTTCCAGATTAGCAACATCTAATGCATACAACATTTCTGCAACAGATAAAAACAAACAATAAAATTTTTCATAATCCATAAGATATATATGCATATAACATTAAAATAAAAATAATAAATTATAAAATATACTGGAGGTACATTAAAATGGCAGATAAAAAATCACCCGCAGACGGATGGCCAGTAATTAGTGGAGATTATATTGTAGGAGACCCAGAAAGTCCCGTTGCAGTAACAACACTTGCTTCACATATTGAAGCTGACTTAAATGGTGCAGCAATTGCAGGCCCATGTAAAACTGAAAATTTAGGAATTGAAAAGGTTGTAGCAAATATTATATCAAATCCAAATATAAGATTTTTGATATTATTTGTTGAAAATGTTCCTCTTGAAGGTATTGAAAGATTCCAACAACAGTTAGAAATTGTTGATTTAATCGATACTGAAGATATTGGAACAATACAAGCAAAAATTAATGAATGTGTAGAAAAAGATCCTGGTGCATTAGAATCTGAACCAATTGTAATGGAAATTGATGAAGAAAACAAAAAATTAGTTATTGTACCAAACAAAAAAGAAAAAGAAGAAATTGAAGCCTAAAATAAGGATTATAACTAATATAATCCAAATTTTATTTTTTTAAGAATTTATAAACCACATTATAAGTATCTATCACCAATAAACAGTATTTTTAAAATAAGTGATAACTAATCAAAAAAAGTTCAAAATTAATAAAAAAAAGAAAAAAGAAAAGAATTAAGCTTTTCTTTGAATTGTAGCTATTGCACTCTGTGCACCTGATTTTACATAACCACTTTCATCATCCAGTAATTTTTCAAGTGCAGGAATAGCTCTTTCATCATTCAAGTTACCTAAAGCCCATGCAGCTGCTCCTCTGACTCTCCAATCAGGATCATCCAATACTGCAATTAAAGGTTCTACTGCAGCAGGACCCATACGACTTAATGAAGTTGAAGCTTCTCTCCTAACTAATTTGTTATTATCCTTTAAAGTTGAAATTAATGGTTCAATAGCTCTTTCATCATTTATTGCACCTAAAAGTTGTGCAGCATGCAAACGAATATTTTTCTTTCTGCTGGATAAAGCTTCAATTAAAGGTTCTACAGCTTCTTCACCTTTTAATTCTAATGCACCAACTGCATCTTCAACAACAAAATCATCTTTATCATTTAACCTTTCAATTAATTCATCTATTTCAGACATATGCATCCCTCAAATATAGCAATTATTAAATAAATATATCTTTATAGTTATATGTATAAAAGTATTTTGATAACATGCGAACAAAAAAAGTGAAATAATGTATAATATTGCGATAATAGGTGGAGACGGTATTGGAAACGAAGTAATGGAATCAGCCGAATATTTATTAGATAAATTAGATTTAAATTTTAATTTTAAATATGGTGAAGCGGGTTTTGATTGTTTTAATAAAAACGGGACAACATTACCTGAAGAAACAATTAAAATTGCAAAGTCCAGTGATGCGACACTTTTTGGTGCTTCAACTTCAACACCTGGCCAACCAAGCCCAATAATTAATTTAAGAAAAGAACTCAATGTATATGCAAATTTAAGACCAATAAGATCATATAAAGGAATTAAATCCATTGCTGAAAATATTGATTTTATAATAGTACGTGAAAATACAGAAGGATTATACAGTCAAAATGAATATGGGGATGAAAATAAAGTAATTGCCGAACGTGTAATTACAAGAAAAGCTAGTGAAAAAATCTGTGAAATTGCTTTTAAATTAGCTAAAAGAAGAAAAAAACTAAATAAAGTGACATGTGTCCATAAAAGTAATGTATTGAAAAAAACAGATGGTGTTTTTAAAAAATCATTTTATAAAGTAGCTGAAAATTATCCAAAAATAAATACTGAAGATTTTTATGTCGATGCAACTGCAATGTATCTAATTACAAACCCATTAAACTTTGATGTTATTGTATCAACTAATTTATTTGGAGATATTCTATCTGATGAAAGTGCAGGTTTAGTTGGAGGATTAGGCCTTGCACCATCCGGAAATATAGGGGATGAAAATGGATTATTCGAACCTGTTCATGGTTCAGCACCAGATATTGCAGGCAAAGGTATTGCAAATCCATGTTCCATGATATTATCAACAGCAATGATGCTGGATTATATAGGAGAAAAGGAAATATCTCAAAAAATAAATAAAGCTGTTGAAAATGTTGTTTGCAGAGGCAAAATATTAACTCCAGATTTGGGAGGTACTGCTAAAACAAAAGAAATGACAGATGCAATTGTTCGTGAGGTGATTTAATGTTAAATATTACTACATTTTTAGACGCAAATTCAAAAAGATTAGATAAAAAAGTATTGTACAATCCAAAAAGCGGTGAAAAATATTCTTCAGGAGAAATATTATCAATAGTTTCCAAAATTGGGCGTGACATACATAATCTAGGAATCCATAAAGGAGATAGAGTCATGATTTATTTAAATAATTCATGTGAATACTTATTTTCACTTTTTGCAATATGGAGAATAGGAGCCATAGCAATTCCAACAAATAGAATTTTTACTGCTTCTGAATTGGAATATATTGCTAATGACTCGCAGGCAAAATTATTAATTACCGATGATGAAGCCAGTGATTTAATTAATATCAACACATACATTCCCAATAATTTAAATGAATATAAAAACTATGAAGTATTAGATGCCTGCAATACAGATTGGGATGATTTATGTCAACTACAATATACCTCAGGTACAACAGGTAAACCTAAAGGAGCAATGTTAACTCATGGAAATTATTTTACTGCAATACATAATGAATGTGATGTATTAACTTTAAGACAGGACGATGTATTTTTAGGAATTTATCCAATGGCACATGTTGGTCTTTCATGGGCAATAGCTGCACTTAGAGCAGCAGCATACTATATTTTAATAGAACAGTTTGATTTAGAGGAATATCTTGACTTGTGTGAAAATGAAAAAGTAACTGTTTTAACCGGAATGCCTCCAGTAATTCATTCCCTTACAACCATGGGCAAAAGAAAAGAATTGGAAAGCGTCCGTGAAATGATAAGTGGAGGCGGACCTTTACATAAAAAAATATGGAAAGAATTCTATAAAACTTATCAAATTCCAATTATCAATGCATATGGATTATCAGAATCTATCGTTATTGGAACTGGGACTGTTATTAGACCGGAAGACTATCGTGAAGCAGATAGATTTGAAAGTGTAGGTCATCCAGTATGTTTTTCAGAAGTAAAAATTGTTGATGAAAATAACCCCTCAAAAAAATTAGACAAATATGAACAAGGAGAAATTGCTTTAAGAGGACCTGCAATTGCAAAAGGTTACTGGAGAAGAGAAAAACAAACTATTGAATCATTTTTAGATGATGGATGGTTTTTAACAGGAGATGTCGGGTATTTGGATGACGATAACAGATTATTTATTACTGACCGTAAAAAAGACATGATTGTAATGAGCGGATGGAAAATCTATCCAACAGAGGTCGAAGAAACATTAATAAAATATCCGAAACTTAAAGAAATAGCAGTGTTCAGTATTGGTGACTGCCACAGAGGAGAAATACCTGTAGCTGCAGTTGTCTGGAACGATGATCCTGATCATGAAGGATTAATTAAATATGCTCGTGAAAACTTATCCCGTTATAAAGTTCCACGTAAAATCTATGATTTAGATGAACTCCCAAGAGTAAACGGTTGGAAATTACTTAGACGAGAATTAAGAAAGATATTTAATGAATGAAAAGTTAGAAATGAATCTAACTTTAAATTCATTTTTGTTGTATTAACTTAGTATATATCATTTAAAGATTAACAACAAAATTCTCAGCCATGACTAGAAGGCAAAACTTATCCAAGTAAAATCAAGAAAAAACTTATTTTTTGATGGTTTAAAACATAATACAACATTTAAATTAATGATTTTATACAGATAATAAAACCTTCAATTTAATATTTAATTTAAAGATATTTAAGTTAGATAGAAATTAATCTAGAAAAAATAAGATAAAAGAGGAAAAATATCCTCACGAATAAAAAATCTATTCAAAAATCATAGTTCCAATACCATTTGTGGTGAATATTTCAAGTAAAATAGAATGTTTTTTACGTCCATCAATAATGTGGCAAGATTTAACACCATTTTCAATAGCATTGACACAAGTCTCTATTTTTGGAATCATTCCTCCAGTTATGATTCCATCTTCAATTAGTTGAGGAACTTCACTTATTCTGATTTTTTGAATTAATGATGAAGGGTCATTAGGATCTCTTAAAACGCCAGGAACATCTGTTAAAATAATTAATTTTTCAGCTTCAACAGCACTTGCAACTTCACCTGCAGCAGTATCTGCATTTAAATTAAGGCTTGATCCGTCTTTAGCAGCACCTATTGGAGATATTACTGGAATATAATCATTATCGACAAACATTTCAAGTAACTTGTAATTAATACATTCTATTTCTCCAACCAAACCTAAGTCAATTTCCTCATCTGAACCCTCAATTTTTTTTGCACCCTGTTTATGAGCGAGAATTAAACTGGAATCCTTACCTGATAAACTGATTGCATCACCATCATGATTAATTAATTCAGAAACAATATCTGAACTTATTTTACCTGCAAGAACCATTTCAATAATATCCATTGTTTCTTCATCAGTAACTCTTAAACCTTGGATAAATTCAGGCTCTTTTCCTAATTTTTCCATTGAACGGGAGATTTCTGGACCTCCACCATGAACAATAAGTGGTTTCATACCAACATATTTAAGCAAAACAGTATCACGAGCTGTAGAGGACATGGACTCCTTATCTATCATTGCATGTCCGCCATACTTAATTAAAATTTTTTTATCATGAAACTTTTTTATATATGGTAAAGCTTCAATTAAAACATCAATATCTTTCATTTTATCACTACATCTAATATTTAATTTAATTGTTAATAAGTATTTCAGTTTTTTATATCCTACACAAAAATTAATTTATTAAAAAAATACCCTAAACAGAAACAAAAAAATATGCCAAATAAATTTGTTAAAAAAAAGATAAATTAGGAGTTAAAAACCCCTATAATCCGCATTTGAATTTAAATCTGTACTCTTGGTTAACAATTTCCATTCCTTCAAATGAACCGTTTAAAATATCTGCAACTTTTTGCAAGTCTTCAGCAGTGATTTGGCTACCATTGGCAACTGGTGAGAAAAAAGTAATCTCATCGTCAGTTATTAAATAATTTAAAAGTTTTGTGTCTTCTTTTTGATATTTTTCAACGATAGCTAAAATTTTTTCTTCTATATCTTTATCGAGGTTTGCCATAATATCACCATTAATTTTAAGTTAACTTCCAACTATTTAAATCTTTTGTAATTAAAAAGTAACCCGTTAAAAAGCACCACAAAATTAATGAATAAACTGACAATCTCTCAAACACAGGCATATATGGATTTTTCACAATAAAAAACGTTATCCCAAAAGCCATTAAACCAATAATTCCTAAAATTAAAGTAATTCTTTGATAAATTTTAAATTCATTCATAGATTTGGATATTAAAACAAGCAATATATTTCCACCTAAAATCGCCATTACCGCACCAAGTGTATGATAACCTGAAGTTAATGGGTTTCCACCATGAATTAAACCAACGATAATAACTCCCAGTGACGAAATTAATGTTAAAATATAAAAAACCAACTTACGTTTAATTATAAAATCTTTAAACTTATAAAAATTACCAAAACATAATGACAATCCAATCAAAATAAAAGCAGAATTCATTAACCAGAATAATGGAGAATTTCCGTTTGGAATTCCAAGTTCAGAAATGGTGTGGAACAAGTACGTATCAATTAATGGAGCATTAAAAAAAGTTGCAGAAATAGCTTCAGCAATTAAATAGAATAAACTACCAATCAAAAAAACAATTCCAGCAACTTTAGCTTTCATTATTTAAACCCCAAATTTTTTATTGAAGTATTTTTCTCTCAAATCAAAGTTTAATTCATCCAAATCTTCACCGGCAAGCGCTTTTTGTAAGATTTTATAAGAAGTCTTTTTAGGTACTGTTATGTTTGTAACATGAGATTTGGACCATATTTTATCAAATCTTTTCTTTAAGTTGCCAAAATTAAATTTCTCTAAAACATTTTTTAAATTAATTATATTAGCAGTGTTAATAATATCATAATTTGCATAAGTTTTTGCATCCATCACAATTGGATTTAAACCTAATATAAATCTTTGTAAATCATAATCCAAGAAGGTTTCATAATCTCCATCATATGCATAAACATGAGCTTTTGCAGACAGCGCATCAATAAATACTAAAAATTGATTGGAAACTAATGCTCTTGAAATAATTTCATCACAGAAATTTAAAGCTGTTTGAACATTATCTTCACTTGATGATGCAACATAAGTTTCGTAATCTTCAAATCTGAATGCGACAAGTGCAAACATATATAAATCAATCCATTCATTCTCTTTAATGAATTCTTTTGCCTTGTCAGTTAATTCATAACTATTGGAATTTCCACCTAAAACCGGCAATAACCTTTCAATAAGCTCTTGTTTTTTTCCAGATACTTTTAAACCATTTTCTTTAAGTAATTCTTTTAATTGTGCAACAGTATATTTTTTAGATAGTGATTCAGCAGTAACAGTTTCACCATCACCTTCAAGATATCCGTTTTCAACAAGATATTCAATACAGGCATCTGCTGAAGGAAAAGTACCAAAATTACCTTCTTTTAAAATATCCTCAAGTTCATAACCACTATTTAAAAAATTTAAAACATTAAAAATTTCTAATTTTTGTTCACTCACTTAAACACCTTTTCACTTTAAGTAATATAAATTATATCTTTTTTTGTTAATATTAATACTTTCTTTGATTAATTGGATTTTGAACAAATCAATATCTTGGAAATAATAATTTTAAAATTAGTCTCCCATCCAAAATTTAAAAATCAGGCATGACTTTTTTACAGCCTAGATTTATACATTAATTTTTAAATTACCTAATAAAAATAATTTACCATCAGATTATAATATTTATATGAGCTAATTTTTTTGAATAACAATAGAATATTGTGTGAATTTATACTATACTAATTTATAAACCTTAAAATTAAATATTACTAATTATAAAATCATTAATTCAAAAAAAGGTGATATATAATGTGTGAAAAAGATCATGATGAAATGGCATATGGCCTAATAGAAACCATATTTGGCGACTTTAGAGAAATTGATGGAAAAGCATCTGACGAAATACAGTCAATATCAAAAAAACATAAAATCGAAGCAGACATATACAAAACAAAAAATAATGAGCTAATATCATACGGATTGACAAATGAAGATTTTGGAAATGATGAACTTAAAAAATACAAAGAATATGGAGAAGAACTATATGAAAAAAGTGGAAAAGAAGTCTGCATTTACATTTTAGGCTCACCACATATAAAATTTAATGCAACCAATGACTTTGAAACACCTGCGAAAATAAAAATAAATATTTCATTAATGGAATACAGCAGCACTTATGAAACTTTAAGACACATTAAAAGTCTGGTTGAAAACAGACAAAAATTAGACAGCGATGATTTATTCGCTTTAAAAATGATACCGACAATGGGTCCACCAGAAGATAAAAGATTTTTACGAATTGAATGTTTAAAATTATGGAAAACAATAGTTAACAAAAGGTTGATAAAATGAATGATGAAAATATAAATTTAATAAGAAAAGCATTTAAAGACAATAGAGAAATAATTGAAGAAACTCCAGAAGAAATAAGAAAAGTAAAAGAAGGCATTTATCCCGGAGGATATGTATATACAACAGCAGATGATGAATTTATTGATTTAGAAATTCAAACGAGAGACTATGATATTGAAGATCATGTCAATTACATTGAATTTGCAGAAGCTCTCTATGAAAAACATGGAAAAAAAGTAAATGTATATGTTTACTGTGCCCCATCAATTAAAATAAACATACAATTATATGAAATAATGTCCGATGCTGACTTTAAAATTAGATTGGCGCAGGTTCAAAAGAATTCCATAATAAACAGAATGAAATCAAAGATAAAAAAATAACTTAAAAAAAATCATGCTAGAATGGAGATGGTTTAATTTTTGGTGCGTGTTTGCCCGTTTTAAAACAAAGGAGTTTATTATGAGAAATGAACAAATAAGAAACTATTATTCTTTCTAACATGATTTTTCGTGTTTTAAGTGAAATATGAATAGACAAAAAACAACTTAAATTTTTTTACCACCACCTTTGAAATAATATACTCGACATCAAAGTTACATCTTTAATAATATATTGTGTATAACTTGTTTATAAAGTTTTGCCATTAATCTGAAAAATTACATGAAAAATAAAAGTTATATTATCTTTAAAATATTCAAATAACCCAGTTAAATTGCTTTAAAATAAAACTTACTAATTTATAATCTATTAAATACAAAACAACAAATAGAAATCAATTTAAAAGAGGTTAAAATAAAATGAAGAAAGAAAATATAACTCCAGAAATAATGGTAATAAAAGAGGCATTCGATGAAGAGAGAAACATTATCGATTATGCGCCCCCAGAAATGATTGCAGTAAGTGACAATTGCCATCAAGGAGGAGACATATTTATTACCGAAGAAGGTGATTTAATAGATTTAGAATACCAGTTCAGCGATTTTGATGAAGAAGAACTTGCCAAATATGTGGAACTTGCAGAAGAACTTTATGAAAAAAATGAAGTGCCGATTACAATATATGTAATATGCTCAAATCAAGTTTTAGTTCCGGAAATACCCATTAAATCAGATGCAGTATTCAATATTAAATTAGCTTGCATAAATGACAATCCAGCCTATGATATCCTTTATCAAATTAAAGAAAAAGTTAATAAGAACATCAGTCTTGATGATGAAGATTTAGTTAGTCTTTTAACAATTCCAATTATGGTTCCAAAAAAAGATAGAAAAAACATAAGAGTCGAATGCTTTAAACTGATTAGGCAGGCATATTTTCAAAGCTAAATTTCCCATTTTAGAATGGTTTTTCCAAAGTCTGAAATATAATCCTTATCAAAAGATGTTTTTAAATCATCAATTGATTTGATTTCACAGACATTGGTAATTAATTTAGATAAATAATTGAAAAGATGAGGATTATTACAAAGAAGGTCTACAACACCTTCAAAATCTTCTCTTTCAGACCTACTATTTCCTTGGAGTGTTAATCCTTTTTCCAAAACCATTCGTGTATTAATAGGTATAGGATATTCACTAACCCCAAACAAATTAATTGTTCCTTGAGGATTTATTAAATCAATTATTTGTTCAATGGCTGATTGTGAAGCCGCTGAACCAACACATTCGAATGCATGATCTATTCTTAAATCATTTGGAACATCATGTATTAAATAAACATTATCTACAAATGAAAAAAGGTTTAAATTCTCAATATGCTTTCCAAAAACAATGATTTCACATTCGGGACAGATTTCTTTTAGAAGCAGAGAAGTAATATAGCCCAGGTTTCCATCACCCCAAACACCTAAAACCTTACAAGATGCTTTTTTAAACTCCAAAAACTTCATTATCCCCTGATATGCAACAGTCATTAATTCTATAAAAGATGAAACCTGTAAATTAAAATTATTCGGCAATTTAACTAATCGATCATGTTTTAAACTAACCAAATCACTTGTAAATCCATCAAATCCACTTCCCCTGAATTTAGATAATTCTGAATAATTTGCACGAAATTCATCTTTATCAAAAGGAGTGTTTGGTATCATTACAACATTATCACCAGGTTTAAAAATATCCTTACTATCACTAATTACTTCCCCCACAGCTTCATGAATTAGAGCCATAGGCAATTTTCGTGACAAAATATCCGAAGGTCTTGAACCCTGATAATATCTTTGATCCGCCTGACATATTGATAAATAAGTTGGTCTAACAACAACATCATTCAATTCAATTTCTTCAATAGCTTCTTCAAAGAATTTTGGAGATTTTAATCTATAAACAATATTAATCATGATTGGATTCCTTTAAAATCGTATTAGCAAGTTTTAAATCATACGGATATGTAATTTTAATATTTGTTATTTCACCTTTAACAAGATGTACATCTTCACCTTTAAGAACAAATATTTTACATGCATCTGTTAATATATTAGTTTCACTATCACTTAAATTATTAATTAATTCATACAATTTATTTATTTTAAAACTTTGGGGAGTCTGGCCCTGATAAAAATTGTCCCTTATAGGAATATCCCTAATTATTTTTCCGTCAACACTTTCAACAATAGTATCTGTTGCTGGAACAACCGTATCACAAGCACCAAATTCTTTTGCAGCTTTAATATTATCTTCAATTATACGATGAGTGACAAATGGACGTACTGAATCATGGGTAACAATTATTGAATCATCATCAATACTAAAATTATCCTTAATATAATCAATAGAATTAATTAAGGTATCATTTCTTGTATCTCCACCTTCCAAAACAATTATATTGTTATTTTCACCAAAATATTCGTTAATCAAATTTTTAGTGTGGTTAATAAAACTCTTTGGTGATAAAACAATAATTTTATCAAATTTAGAATTGATAACAAACTTTTCAATCGTATGAATAATAATAGGCTTATCACCTAAAGTTAAAAATTGTTTGGGTGTTTCTGTTCCACCCATCCTTGATCCAATTCCTCCTGCCAATATAGCTGCAAAAATCATTTTATATTACTCCTTTTCGAATACAATGAAGTAATGTGATTTACCTTCAGGAATATCTTCTCCAATTTCTTCATTCAAATATGTCATTATAAGACCATGTTTTGCAAAATACTCTTCAAGTTCATCAGGAGAGCTTCTTACTTGGGTTGGAGGGCCTTTAGGAACATCCCATTTTTTATAATCCATAATAGCAATTCTGCCATCATCTTTAATTAAACGGGCAAATTCACTTATTGCTTCATCAATTTTTCTTGAAGCAGTAAATCCGTGGAAAACATTTACCATCAATATTACGTCAAAAGTTCCATCATCAATTTCACAGATGCCTTCTGTAATATCTGCTTCAATATTAATTAAATTATCTACATTGTTTTCTAATTTATATTTTTCCATATCCTCAATTGACGCATCATAAACATCAACGGCATAAACTGTACCCGAATCAATATATTCATCTAAAAGTTTTATTGCAATGTGTCCATCACCACATCCAGCATCCATAATTATTTCTGAACCTTTTAAATTTAATTCATCAATTATTTCATTTGAATCTAGGAAAAATTCACTAGAAAAACCATGGGCTCTATGTCCATTTGCGGGCATCATCATTATTATCACCAATATAAAATCTTTAAAAAATACTATTTAATATTAATGAATAATGTTTCACTTCGATGAAAATAATAAAAAATTAAGTGAATATCTACATAAGACAGTTTGTAAATTAGTTACTGGAAGATAGTATTTATTAAATTAAAAATTCCGTGCATTAAAAAAATAACTAGGAAATAAACATGTAAAATAATTAGTCAAAATATTAATTAAATGATGGTTTAATTTTACGGAAAAAATAATTTTGGTTATGGTTAAAAAAAGAAGTGTCCAGAGGACTTATTTTTTCCAAGTTTGTTTAACTCCTCTTCCTCTTTTACTACCAGGTTTAGTATAACTTCTTTTTTGTCTGGTTCTTCTGTTAGTTCCTTTAACTTTTGCCATATCTTACCCTCCTTTAAATTTTATAATTATAATAATTAGAATTATTTTATAACATAAAGATATTTGTTTTTAAAGTATTTATATGTTTTTCTTATGTGGTGTATTCTGCATTGATTTTAACATAATCATAAGTTAAATCACAACCCCATGCAGTTGCTTCACCATCACCTAAAAACATATTAATTTTTACCGCAATATTTTTAGATTGCATTATTTTTTCTGCACGCTCTAAATATGGAGTGTTTTCAAAAGCAAGAATTTCACCTTTGCGAACCAAATCCACTTCATCAGCATCATCTGCAATTGCAATTGTTACAATATCAGGATCCAATTCACAGCCGGAATAACCGATAGCTGAAACAATCCTACCCCAATTCGGATCACCACCAAAAACAGCAGACTTGAATAATGGAGAAGTTACAATTGCTTTAGCTGCAAGCTTAGCATCTTCAAAAGATTCGGCACCACAAACATTAGCTTCAATGAATTTAGATGCTCCTTCACCATCACGAGCCATTTTTTTAGCTAAATTAATGCACAAATGATTAAGACCCTCTTGGAAATTGGAATCAATTTCACCATTATTTTCAACATTAACTTCAGATGATCCGTTAGCCAACATTAAACAAGTATCATTAGTACTTTCATCACCATCGACAACAATCATGTTAAAACTTAAATCAACAGCTATTTTTAATGCTTTTTTAATGGCTTTTTGAGAAATAACAGCATCGGTTACGATAAATGACAACATTGTTGCCATATTAGGAGCAATCATTCCGCTACCTTTTGCAATACCTGCAATTTTTATAACCTCACCAGTAGTTAAAGTGACTTCAACTGCTTCTTCTTTCGGAAATGTGTCGGTAGTCATTATTGCTTTTGCAGCGGCCAGGGAATTTTCAGGTTTATCGCCTAATTTGGAAATAGATTCATAAGCAACTTCAGATATTATATCCATAGGCATTTCACGGCCAATAACTCCTGTAGAACAAATTGCAATTTCACTTTCAGGAATTTTTAAATCTTTAGAAACAAGATTAACTAACTTTTCACAATCTTCAATTCCTTTTTGACCAGTAAAACAATTTGCATTACCACTATTCACAAAAATAGCAGACACTATACCATTTTTAACAACATTTCTTGTATAAGTTACAGGTGCTGCAACAACTTTGTTTGTTGTAAAAACAGCAGAAGCAGTGCTATCCGGAGCTAAAATCATAGTAACACCATATTTTCCTTCACGAGCCCCAGATACTTTAATATTATCAATGACAGAAAATCCTCCACCAATTTCACGAATAAAATTCATATTATCACGTCATCTAGTTTTATTAGTATAATTTTGATTGTAATCAACACTATCTAAATCATAATCATATTCAATACTTACATTAATATTCTTATTAGATAGCATCTGACTGGTCACATTTTCATAATGTGTAGTATTATTCTGTTTGGTTTGATTATCATGCTCACCCATGCTTATTGAAATTCCAATAGCTGAACCAATAACAAAAGCTATTAATGCCAGTATCATTAAAAGTGCTATAATTCCTTCATTTTTGCGAGCCATACAATTCCCTTTTTATTTTTTTATATTATGCAACAAAAGCATATACCAATGCAATAATAATCGTTATAAAACTAAATGCACCTAATCCAATAACATTTAATAAATAAGTGATTATGAATACAAAAGCAAATACTCCGATTAATTTCTGTTTTTCATTTTCTAATAAATTGATTAACGTTCTTGTAAATTCAGATGGAACATTATACGCATATAAACCATTTGCAAGTTCAAAAACAACTAATGATAACGGAGAAGTTGAACCTATATTATCTACTAATTGAGCTCTCTCACCAGCTTCTCTTCTAGTTCTGCCGACACCTGCCCTAATTTTTGCATCATTGTCAAGCGCAAACCAAGCAGCATCCAAACCTGCACGAATAGCTAAATCTTTAGATGGGAATCTTGCAATAAAGTCATCTCCACCTTCACGATAACCTTCAAGTTCTCCACCACATTCAGTTTCAATGAAGTATTTGATGTTTGTCATCAAATCAACCAACTGTGTTTTACCATGTTTACTTGTATATCCAGTTGAATCAATCAAATCAACAAATAAATAATTTTGGAACTCTGAAGGTTTAGACTGGGCCAATTTAAAAGGACCATCAAAAACCAGAGCATATTCTCCACCAAGTTTTGTAAATGCTACACCAGGAAAATTACCTAAACTTTGTCTGTAATTAATAGATCTCTCAATTGAAGCAGCACCAGTCATTCCAACTGCAGCCATTACCTCAACATCTCTTTCCAGACCTATTCCAATTAATTCAATAGCTACCCTAATCGCATCATTTTTACTTAACATTTTTGCAACAAGTTCAGTGGAGCTTTTTTCAACAATTTCTCCTTTTTCATTTTCAATAATTTTAACGAAAATATTAATTAAATTAGATGGATTTGGAAGTTCAACATAAAAATAACGGTCACTACCCATAACAATATTACTTACAAGCGCATACTCTTCTATTTTATTTTCTGCAGGTTTAATTTCATAGAAATTATACTTTTCAGGCATATTTTCAGCGCCCAAATCCCTTATAAGATTACTTTCAATACCTTCAGAACTAATTTCTGCTTTTTCTAATTCAAATAGGATAGTCTGAGTATAATTAAATAATTCAACATATTCATTTTGAATTGAATCTGTTGGGAAAAATTTAGTCCCTACACTGATTGGTGTGAGACCTGTGGTTAGCTTAATTATAGCCTTAGATAAGCTATTAACCATCCAGTTTTCCTCCTTTTTCTAATTCAATATCAAATTGACCAGGACGTTCTAATAACATATCCGGTTTTACTGAAACAAATGGAAACTTCCATGAACCAAGTCTACCTGCAATAGTACTTGCAATATTTCTTGAATTTTTCTTTATAAATACTTCATCATGAGCACTTACACGAACTAAAATATTATATGGAGCATTTTCAGTAACTTCATCAGCCAACAAAATATTTAATTCAAAGGTACCAGGTTTAGTGAATAAATCATTACGTACTGCAATTAATGGTTTCTTTTCAAGACCTAATCTATCAGCAACAGTGACAGAAATATTACCTGCATTTTTAACAGCCAATTTATAGTCTTTTGGATGGACAAGCACAAAAATAACATAAGGAGCTGCAATTTCAACATCATCAACCATATCTACAATTTTATTAAACATAGGTATTTTTGAGAATATATTTTCAACTTTAGAATTAATATTATTCTCATCATCAATACGAATAATAGCTTGTTTTGCAATATTTAACGGAGAAATTTCTAATCCTTCCTTACCTGTGTAAACTTCCCATTTTTTAAAGTTTAATTGTTTAATAATTTCATCTGAGATATTTTGCAAAATATTTTTATCATGTTTTGGTTTTTTCGGCCTGCCAAATGTTAACCTATTATCTTTTATTACAAACGGAATCCTGAATGAATTAATATTTTTAAATTCGTCAGCATAATCCCTAAATTTATCATTTGACAAAATTTTGGCCTTTTCACTATAAGCAATTTCTAAAATAAAATGATCAGCATCATTACCCGCCGGAACTTCTTCTACATTATCATTTTCCAACAGTTTTAAGAAAGCATCCTTGTCATCAATTTCATGACGGAGAGATGCATCAGCTATAATAACAAATTCATCTTCACTTTCCTCTAATGCTTTTACAGCAGCTAAAATATTAGCCATTTGAGGTTGTGAATTTTCGTTTTTTACATGATGTGCAACATTAGAAGCATCGACAACTACTTTCATAATATCACCCTATAAATGTAATCTAATTAATCATTTATTATATTAACTAAACAGATATTTAATATTTTCTTCGGTATTTTCCAAATAATAATTTTTCTCCACCAACATTATGTAGAAATACCTCAATTGAATCATCAGAAATATTATAAACAATATAAGAATTGCTTATTTTACCCCTTAATTTATTTGAAGAAAGTGAACCTGCATTAACAATGAGTGTTTCATTTATTTTCCAAATATTAGGAACGTGTTTGTGTCCGGACAATACCAAATCTACTCCATGAGTAGTTAATGTTTTTAAAATATCGCCTGCATCAGACAGCACATTACGTTCACGACCCGTATCCGGAATAGAGACAACATGATGGTGAAGAGCAACTATTGTAAACCTATCCTTAACAACACATTCATCTAATTGATGTTCCATCCATAAATGCTGTGGAATACCAATATTACCCCTATTTTCATCATGAGCACTGCTGTCAAGACCAATAATAGTAAATTCATCATCTTTCGTTAATTTCCAGCTTCTTTCACCAACCAATTCTTCAAAGCTTTGATAACCAAGATTGCGTGAATCATGGTTACCTGGAATTGCAAATAATGGAGATTCAAACATGTCCAAATATTTAATAGCTTTCTGATATTCTCTATAATAACCGCTATTTGTTATATCCCCAGTTAATATAATCATATCCGGTTGTATATTATTAATTTCACCGACTGCCTGCATGAAAACTTCTTCATCAAAAGCATCATTACTTATATGCAAATCAGAAATATGTACTATAACTGTCATACTATCTATTGATTTAATTTCATGATAGCTTCAGCAAGATCTCCTTTAGATTCTTCTAACGCTTGCCTTGCAACATCTTCTGAAACATTAGCCTGATTAGCTACCATTTCCACATCTTCATCAGGAATTTCAACTTCATATTCAAGTTCTACTTCACGAGCATTACCTTCAACTTGATAAGTCTCCTGACCCATAACATTCATTAAACTGACAGATGGATTATCAATAATTAATTCTTTATCTTCAAAACGGATAATGACCTCAGTTACACCATCAAGGTCTTCCATTTTCATACCCATTTTTTTCATTTGTCTTTCCATCTGTTTCATTTGTTTTTTATTCATACCAGGTATCATAATTATATTCCTCGAAATTAATTGAATTATATATAGATATATAATTTATCTTATTAATAGTATGCTTTTGAAATATTTTTTTAGAAATTTTTTGAGTTTGAAAAAATTAAATTTTCATCTAAAAAATATATAATTGTTTGAATAATATTTATATATATGAAAGAAAAAAATAAAATAGCTGAATATATTACATTTCCAAGAACTTTCGAGAACTATAAATGGTACAAACCAATACTTGTTTTCATCATTGCTTTGATAATATATTTCATACTTAATTATGTAGTATCAATAGTTTTTGGTGGAATATATGGATGGGATGTTATAGATTCAATTGATACTGGAGGATATGAAGCATTAAATACTGCAGTAGGACAAATTTATACTGATTTAGGAATAATCGTTGCAATTCCCGCCATATTTATTGCCGCCAAAATTGTTAAGGATAGACCATTTTCATCTTACTCCTCTTCACGAGGAGGCTGGAATTTTAAACTCTATTTCAAATCATTAATAATTCCATTAATTATGTTATTAATCTTTGAAGCTTTAACAATGGGTGAAGCAGAGGGTACCAATCATTTCACAATAACATTCTTGATTGTAGTATTAATTACAGTACCTCTCCAATGTATTGCCGAAGAATATGTATACCGAGCTTTATTTATGCAAACTTTCGGATCATGGTTTAAAATACCTATTGTGGCTGTGATTCTTCAAGCTATATTTTTTGCATTATCTCACGGATATGATAATTTAGGAAACTTTGAAGTATTTATTTTTGGCCTAGGTACAGGGTTTCTTGCCTGGAAAACAAATGGTTTAGAAGTAAGTGCTGCGATACATACGGTAAATAATTTAATTATTACTTTAACAGTAATGTTTGGATTGGGAGTGACTTCTTCTACAACCACATTAACTGATGCAGCAATAGTAATTGCTTTTGATATAATGCTGTTCATTGTAATGTACTATATTGGTGAGAAAACCAACTGGTTTGGTGAAATTGAAAAACCGCAAAATGAAACGTGAAAAATTTGAGAGTAAAACTCCCAAACAATATTTATTTTAACAAAAAAAAGGAACTAACTTATCGCCAAATTAACTACTCTTTAAAACCATAATATTCTGTTTCAAAGGTTTTTACAACATCCTTCATGACTTTTGGAATATCAATATGCTGAGGACATTCTTCAACACACATTTCGCATTCAGTACAATCAGATGCAATACCTGCACTTGGCAATTTAGAATAATTCAAATATGCATTTCCAACAGGAGTCCAAGGTGCAGGATCCAAAATTTTTTCATTATTATATAAATCAAAGATTTTCGGTATGTTAATAGACTCAGGACATGCATCCAGACAATATTTACATTTAGTACATTCAACAGTAATATTGGAATTGATAATATCCCTGACTTTTTCTAGAATTTCATATTCCTCATCATTTAAAGGAGTAAAGTTTTCAAAGTCTTCAATATTTTGCTCCAACTGTTCCAGGCTGCTTGCACCAGTTAAAACCATACAAACATTATCCAAACTGGCCACAAACCTCAATGCCCATGAAACAACAGAAGCATCAGGATTATAATCCTTCATTAACTTTTCAGCTTCAGGAGGAACATCAGCCAAAAAACCACCTTTCAAAGGCTCCATCACAAGTACAGGCTTATTATGCTTACAAGCCACATCATAACATTTTCTTGATTCGATTCCATCACTTTCCCAGTCAAGATAATTAATCTGAAGCAAAACAAACTCCATTTCAGGATGCATAGTCAAAATATTATCCAAATACTCAGCATTTCCATGAGTGGACAGACCTAAATGTTTAATTTTTCCCTCTTCCTTTTTCTTATTTGCAAATCCAAAAGAATCAACATCCAAAAAACCCTTCTCTGAAAATCCACTTACATTATGCAACAGGTAATAATCAAAATAATCAACACCAGTACGCTCAAGCTGCTCAGAAAATATTGGTTCAAGCTGGTCTTCTGAAGTTATTGAAAACAAAGGCAATTTATCTGCAATAACATATGAATCTCTCGGATATCTTTCGACAACAGCTTTTCTAAAAGCCACTTCACAATTACCAAAGTGATAAGGATAAGCAGTATCAAAAAAAGTAAAACCTCTTTCCAAAAACAAATCTGCCATTTTATTTACTTGTTCAAAATCAACACTTGACTCGTCATTTTCATCAAGTAATGGTAACCTCATCATTCCAAAAGCTAATTTTTTCATAATACAATCTCCCTCTTTACTCTTCTTTAAATAATTTTACATATAATGAATATAATATTACTTTATCGTTATTACTTAAAATACTATTAACCTAATCATTAATTTCTTATTAAATATTAATTAAACAAATCCTGAGCATCCAACATTATATCCACTATTTTAACATTAAATGGACATCTGTCTTCACATTCTCCACATGCAATACATTCAGTTGCATCATAAGTTAAATTGTTATAATGCTCTTGGACACTTTGTGGAACCTCCTCATGTACAATAGCCAGGTCATACAATTTTATAAGACCACCAATATCAATTGCTGAGGTACATGGTGCACAATGACCGCAATACATGCATTTGCCTTCAAAAGAATGTTTGGGTGCATTAGCTAAAATATCACTATACTCTTTTTCACTATCTGAAGCAGTTTCATATTCAAGTGCCGCATCCAATTCCTTAGTATCGCCAACACCCACAAAGATACTTACTACTCCTTTCTGTTCCAATGCATAATGAATACATTGAACGGGAGTTAACGCTACACCAAATGGAGAATCATTTTCATCAAATAGTCTCCCGCTGGCATAACCCTTCATTACTGTTATTGGAGTACCATTATCCTCACATAACTGATAAAGCTCCGCTCTTCTTGGGTCTAATCCCGCCAAACCTTCATATTTATCATCATCACGATAATCATCAAGAGCATCTGTTGGCGGAAACATATCATATGCAGGATTAATACTAAACATCAATAATTCAATTTCTGGATTTTCAGCAGCCAAAAAAGCAATTTCCGTGCTATGAGTACTAAAACCAATGTGTTTAATTATGCCTTTTTCCTTTAAATCACGAACATAATCAATAAATTCCCCATTCATTATTTCATCATAATCTTCTTGGGTATCAACATAGTGAATCATTCCAAAATCCAGCATGTCAATTTGAAATCTTTCCATGAAATCTTCAAAAGCTTCTTTTACTTTATCCATTTCGCGGGTTCTAACATATTGGTTATTCTGCCACGTAGCACCAATATGACCCTGTATAATCCATTTATCACGAGTATTTTTAATGGCTTTACCCAAATTAGTTCTGACTGTAGGTTCACTCATCCAACAATCAATAAAATTTATTCCATTAGCTTCACAATGCCTAATAATCTCTTCAACATCACTATAAGGCCTTTCAATATACCATTCAGCACCAAAAGCTATTTCACTTACTTTTAGTCCTGTATTTCCTAATATTCTGTATTTCATGTTATCCCTGTAAAATAGTTAATACTATTTATTAATTTTATTAGATATTAACATGATGAAAAAAAGATGTTCATGGGTTGAAGGAAAAGAAGAGATATACATCAAATATCATGATGAAGAATGGGGTGTTGCCAAATATAATGACGATATCCTATTTGAAATGCTTGTATTAGAATCATTTCAAGCAGGATTATCATGGATAACCATTTTAAAAAAGCGTGAAGCATTTAAAGAAGCCTTTGATAATTTCAACATTGAAAAAATTATTAACTATGATGAAAGTAAAGTGCATGAACTGCTTGAAAATGAAAGCATAATTCGCCATGAAGGCAAAATCAGAGCAACGATTAATAATGCAAAAGTCTTTAAAGACATACAAAAAGAAGAAGGTAGTTTTTCAAATTACATCTGGGGATTTACTGACGGCAAAATAATAAAAGCAGAATATAAAACAAAATCAGATTTATCTGATGATATTGCAAAAGATTTGAAGAAAAAAGGTATGAAATTTGTGGGATCAACTACAATATATTCTTATCTGGAAGCTATTGGCATTATTGATAACCATACAAAAGATTGCTTTAGATATTGAAAAATTAGGCTAATCTTCCAGCAATATTATATTTTTAGGATTAACTTTCAAATACTTTGGAATGACAAATTCATGATCATAAATCTGCTTATCACATTTCCACCACAAACCATTTTCCAAAGTTATTTCCCATTCAAAAGGCATTTCCACTTTTATTGAATTTGCAGTATCCAATACATTAACATCATTTTTTTCGGCAGGAGAAAAATCATGTGCTCTTATTCCAATATGAGTAATATTAGGCGAAATTTTTTCAGATACTTCAAATATAACACCCCAATCCAGAGATTTAACATGGTATTCATCCATAACTTCTATTTTAGAAATGTTTTTACATCCCGTAAGTCTAGCAACCTGAACTTTTCTTGGATTCTCAAATATATCATAAGTGTTTCCTTTTGCTATAATTTCGCCTTGATCCAATACTATAAGTTCATCACAAAACTGGAATGCTTCGTCACGGTCATGGGTAACCATGATTGAAAAACCATCAAAATCCTTTAGAGAATTGAGAAGTTCAATACGCAATTGTTCTTTTAAAAAAGTATCCATAGCACTGAATGGCTCATCCAACAATATGACATCAGGACCATAAGCCATTATACGAGCTAAAGCTACTCTTTGCTGTTGACCTCCAGACAATTGTCTAGGATACCTTTTTTCCAAACCTTCTAAACGAAAACGCCTAATCATTTCAGATACGGTTTTCCCATCATGAAATAAGTAACCTACATTTCTAATTTGAGGTTTTAAATTAATTTTGTTATTAGAATCAAAATAAACAGTTTCTTCATCAGTAGTTAAACTTATAACACCACCATCAGGATCAATAATGCCTGCAATTGATTTTAATGTCATACTTTTACCACATCCAGAAGGACCAAGAATCCCCAAACGTCCATGTTCCAATTCAAAATCAACTTTTAAGTCAAATTCTTTAAGTTTCTTTTGAATATTTACTTTTAACAGTTTATTGTTCATAATATTCCCCATCATATGAAATAATTATATCTCTATCATCACAGGTATAAATTATTTCCATTGTTTTTCCTTACGTATAGAAATATAATCCATGATAAAAATAGCTATAAATGCTATGATGATAATGACTATTACATAATTAAAAGCTTCTCCCATATTACCTGCAGCTACTTCAGAATAAACTGCCATAGGGAGAGTTCTGGTTTGTCTTGCAATATTACCTGCAAGCATAGCTGTAGCACCGAATTCACCTAAACCACGGGCATAAGCAAGAATTCCACCACTGATAATTCCAGGTAAGGCATTTGCAAACAGTACTTTCCAGAAAATTTTCCACTCAGACATACCTAATGTACGGCCAGCATCCAGCAAATTAGAATCCACCTGCTCAAATGCTGCTCGAGCAGAACGATACATTAAAGGAAAAGACATGACTACTGCAGCAATAACAGTTGCAGACCATGAAAAAGCAATTTTCACAGCAAAAAAGTCAATAAAAAATTTACCGACTGGTCCTCTAACACCAAAAATCCACAATAAAAAGAACCCCACTACAGTAGGAGGCAATACAAGAGGCAGTGTAAAAATACCATCAAGCACAATTTTTATTGAATCATTTTTTAGCTTAACAAGTCCCCATGCAACTAATAAACCTACAAAAAAGGTTATTAGAATTGATAAACTTGCTGTTTTCATAGAAATGAAAATTGGGGACCAGTCAGTCATGTCTTTATCACCTTAATATATTTTATTTTTCACCATACGATACTAACTCAGTTATGAATAGTAAAACCATATTTTTCAAATACAGCTTTAGCTTCTGGAGTTTTCAAGAATTCCATGAATGCTTTTGCAGCTTCAGGATTTTTTGGATTTTTGAGTTCAGCTACAGGATAAATAACTGGAGTTTTCAAGGTACCATTAGGAGCTTCACCAACTACTTTAACATTATCATTAGATTTAGCATCAGTAGCATATACAATACCACAATCAGCAGATCCTTGAGCCACTTGGTTTAATACTGCAGTCACATCAGTACCTAAAGATAATTTAGATTGAGTATCATTCCAAATGCCCATGTTGGTCATTACTTCTTTTGCATATTGTCCTGCAGGTACGGAATCAGGATTACCAATAGCAATAGTACCATTTACATTTTTTAAATCATTAAATGAAGTGATATTAGAAGTTGAGTTCTTAGGTACAATCAAAACAACCTTATTTTCCAAAAATTGAACATTAGTATCATTATTAATTAAACTTTCATTAGCCAACTTATTCATCTGTTTATTAGACGCAGACATAAATACATCCGCACCCAAACCATTTTCAATTTGAGATTGTAAATCTCCACTAGAAGCATAAGTAGGAGTAACTTTTACACCAGGATATTTTTTCTCAAACATTGGGATTAAATCTTTATCAAAAGCATTTTTCAAACTAGCAGCTGCTGCTAGATTAACTTCTTTCCCATTTAAACTGTTATTTGTAGCTAATGAACCAGAAGCCCATACACCCACAGCAATAACAGCGACTATAGCTATAACAGCAATGATTATTTTCTTAGAGTCCATAGTTATTCACCATTTAGAAATAAATTTACAAATATACTATCGATATCAAATAGATAATCAAAGATTTTGAAAAAAAAGCAGCACGAATAAATATTTTGTTCATATCAATCAAAACATATGATTTCAACAACATAATATTCTTCTTTAAATTCGCTGATGAAAACCCGAACGAATAAAATTATAAAAAACAAATTATAATTTGATTTTATAATATTTCAACCTTTTTTCTCCCATCTAAAATTATAATCTAATTATCAGATTAGCAAATTATATTTTATTACTAATGACATATAAATGTTTTCACATCGATTTACCTATTAAGTTTAATATTATTGATTAAATCATAGTTATGTAAACAATAATTATTAAACATAACCATTTAAAAAAAATATTATATGAAAAAAACTAACAAATTCAAAGTAAACAAGAAATTAAGTAAAAATTTATAAATAAGAATAATAAAAATAGTTACAACGGTGATATAATGAGCGATATTAAAAAAGTAGATGAATTTTTAACAGAAGCAGGAGTATTTTTCCTTGCAAGCATAGACGGTGATCAAGCGAAATGCAGACCCTTAGGATTCCACATGTTAATTGATGATAAAATATATTTTGGCGTGGGAACATTCAAAGAAGTCTGGAAACAAATGCAGGAAAACCCTAAAATAGAAATTGTTGCCTTAAATCCAAATAAAGATAAATTCATAAGATATTATGGAACTGCAACCGCCGATGACAACCCAAAATTCGTTGAAAAGGCCTTTGAACTAATGCCTGAAATTGCAGCAGTTTACAAAGAAAACGGATGGGAAATGGGAATATTTTACCTGGATGATGCAACAGCAGAATTCAGAAATATGATGGCAGTTGAAGAAACATTAAAATTCAAATATTAATGCTTTAATGCATTAATATTCATTTATTATGGCCAGTGCATTTAACGTTCTTGGAAATCCAATATACGGTAAAAGAATAGTTAATGCATCAATTAAAATCTCTTTTCCATTACCCACATTGAAATTACCCAATACATGACCTCTCAATTGATTTTCACAACCACCCAACGTTGCAAGTACACAGAATGTAATTAATTCACGGTCCTGATCAGACAACGCATCTCTCGTATAAAAATCACCAAAGCAATATCCTGCCAAAAAGTCATTGAACCTTTCCTGACCTTCAGGAGCATTATCAATCATATTCTGAATTATCTCATCACCAAAATACCTTTTTTGAATTTCCAAACCCTTTTCATGCCTATTATCAGCATTGACTGTAGATATACTTTCTAAAGGAAGGTCAACACCATTTTTTGCTAAAACATCATTTGTAATTTCAAATAATTCAAATGTTTTTCCAAGACCGACATATGCAACAGATTGATACAAAACCTCTTTAATTTCAATAGGAGATAAAACTTCAAGAGCATCACGAACAGCTATAGCATATTTCTCTTTTGATGTGTTTGTAATTAAAGTAGATAATGTTACAATAAATCTGGTTCTTTTTGATATGGAAACATATCCCAATATTTCATGATTATTAAAATTATTGAAAATGTGAAAAAAATCTGGATCATTTCTCTTTAGTTTCAAATTAATTACCTCAACAAAATAATTAAATTTTTAGAGTCTGTAAAATTTTATAGGCTTATTTAATTTTTATGTGTTTTTGTGTCCAGTTTTGCATTTGGAAGTCTAAAAAAGTTAGAATTCCATTTTTGGTCTTGTATAATTTCTTTATTTTTTCTGGATTGGTTTGTCTGTAGTAATTTTCTACTTTATTGGATGTTTTTTCTATATTTTCATCATCTAAGTGTTCTACATATCTGTGAAAGTGCATGATGATGTGTTTTCTTATGAAATCTTTTAATACGACTGGAATGGCTCTGTAATTTTGTAAATATTGTTTAAATTGATTTATTGCTTCTTGTTTTGAATCTTGTCTGAAACAATTTTTTAATTCATTTGCATTTTCGTAAATATGGTCTCTTGCTTTTTCATTTATCTTATTTCGTCTACAGTATACTTTTAATTTATGATTTATTGTTTGAAATAAATGAAATTTGCATAA
>ONIK01000014.1 GCA_900317865.1 uncultured Methanobrevibacter sp.
ACAAAAAACGATCAAAAACAGCAGAACTACCATTTGCACACATAAAACAAAACATGAAACTACATGAATTCACCACAACAGGAATAAAAAATACAAACATAGAATTCAAACTATACACAATTGGACACAACTTAAAAAGAATATACAACGAAATAAACAGAAAAAATAACTAAAAATAAGAAAAATATATAAAAAAATCAAAAACACAAAATTCAATTAAAAATTTTGCGTCACATCCTCAAAAAGTAAAAAAAATAGTAAAATTGAAGGAAATTATCCTTCTAATTCTTTTAATCTCTCAGCAATAGCATCTGCCAAAAATTGTTTTGCTTTTTCAAGTTCTTCATATGAACCTATAAGTTTTGGCCCATATTCTCCGTGTTCGAGTTTCACATCAAATTTTTCTATTGTGTGTGCAAGCATAGCTTCCCCAACACCATTTGGTAAGCCCATTTGATATTCTTCTTGTTCTTCCATTTAATTTTCCTCCATGTATTCTCTTACCGGGGCAAAGAATTCAATTAAGAAATCTTTAATTCCATTTTTTAAATCCATTGGATGTAAGTTGCCTTCACTAAAGTCTTTGAGTAATTCTTCTTTAGTTAATTCGATATCGCCACCGAATTTTTCAGGTCTTTTAATAAGTAATGTGGCTTGATTTGGATAAACAAAAGTTTCAGCAATTTCAATCATAGGATTTCCTTCAATTTCTCCTTGCGGACAGTAACTTTTATTGATTTTTTTGGTGATTTCTTCAACAGAATCGTCTACTGCAATATAATTGCCTTTGCTTGAAGACATTTTAGCATCACCGTCAAGTCCGTGTAATAATGGGGTGTGGATACAGACAGGAACATTTTCACCTATTTTTTCAAGATTTTCACGTGCCAACATTTGGATTTTTCTCTGTTCCATCCCTCCTAATGCAATATCTACTTCAAGAGCAGCCATATCAACAGTTTGCATAAGCGGATAAATTACACTGGCTACTTTTGGATTATCGTCTGCACGACTTACCTGATCCATACTTCTTCTTGCTCTTTTTAATGTTGTTAATGTGGCTAATTGATAAATTTTATTTGCATAATCACTTTCTAATTGGAATGATGAGCCTAAAATATATTCGGTTGTTTCGTCAAGACCTAACGCCTGGAAACATTTTTTATTGTACTCAGCAGTTTCGGTAATTTCTTCAACTGTTCCTTTTCCATTTAAAAATGCATGATAATCTGCAAGTAATATTTTAATTTTAAAGCCTAATTTTTGTAAGGTCTTAAGCTTTTGTACAGTCACTGCATGTCCTAAATGGATTCTTCCTGAAGGTTCATAACCAGTATAAGCTATAGGCTGGTCTTTTTCAAGTACTTCTTTTAATTCTTCTGTGTCTATAACTTCCAGGGTTCCTTCTTCGATTAACTGAATTTTTTCTTCAATATTCATTTTATCACTTGATTAAGTAAATGTAATTTTCAATTTTGATAATTTTGATTTCATCACCAATATTATAATCATTAAATTCATCCTGCATTTCCAAATCAACAGCAGAATAGTCACTTGGATCTAATATTTGAATTATTCTTGGAGACATTGATATTATGGTTGTGGTTTCTATTTCATCTGCTTTTTTAACGAGTTTAATATCATCCATATTCTTTAATGGAATGTTTTGTTTTTTGTTTGTTTTAATATCTAATCCAACAACTCTGTTTTTATCAATATCTGAAACTTGAATTATCTTATCTTCAAATTTTATTATGTCGTCTTTTTCAAACTCGGGAATTCTGACTGAAATCCAAATTCTATAAAGGCCTTTTCCGGTGGATTTATCTTCGCTTATAAGTCTAGGTGATTCCTTAATGACTCCGCCAAATTCATCTTTTAGTGCTTCTGCCACTTTGCGGCCGGTTTTAAAAGATCCTATATAGTAATCATAACCTTCTTTAAGTTTTGCGATTTGAGGGCAATATGCTAATTTATCTACTTTGGCCTGTTTATCAAGAGTTCTCGCCACTATTTCGTCTGCCTTCGTATATTCTTCAGCATTTATTTCACGATTATCTGCCCTGAACTGAATTACTGTTTCATAATATCCTGACTGCATTTTACTGCATGGCGGACAAACAGTTTTTTTAATTCTAACTTCTGTGTCGTGGGTTTCATCAATTGAAACTCCATAAACTTCACCGACAACTTCAACAAAACAGTTAGCTATTGTACCTTTAATCTGGTCAATTTCGAGGTTGATTTCTTCATTTTCAACCAGATCATTGATTTTTATATTTCTCTCCAATGCGCGATAGATTATTTCATCTTCTGGAAGGTAAGATTCACTCCATTTTCCTTCTTCTAATCTACTGTTACAATGGCTGCATATTTCTACATTAATGCTTTTGGGAATTTCAATCATCTTAAAATCCTTTAAAAAACAGTCAATGCAGACTTCTCCTACCATCTGCTTATCTTCGCTTCCACATTCTATACAAAACATAAAAATCTTTTAAAAATAAGAAAAAGATAAAAAATTATAACTGTTTGAGTGGAGCTGTTGCACCACAGGCGGAACATTTTAATAAGAATATTCTGCCTTCTCTTATAATTTTAGTATCTGGTCTGTTACATTCATGACAAATAACATATTTGTCTACATAATCTTCAATTCTTTCATTAATTAAGTAATGGGTAAATTTACCTTGTAATATCGCTCTAGAACCGTCTACGTTACCTGCAGTACCTAATTCTCTCATTAAGAACTTTAATAAATGTTGTGGATCTCTGTTCAAACCTTCACTTACTTCTTTAAAGTTTTTAATGAATGTTCTATTACCTTGGATATCTGAATAAGCTTTAGGAATTTTAAATCTTTTGTGTTCAAATACTTCAGGAGGTAATTGGTCTATTGCTCTTTCTAATAAATCTTCATAATTATCCATATTATCACCTCATAAAATTAGTATAAGTATAATATATTAAATATGATTTTAATCATTTATTAAGTTATCCATGTTAAGAAACTTAAACCATTGATGATTTTAGTCAGTTCTATAATATGTTGTTTATTTTCAATAGATTAAAAAGTTATTTTTTCTAAGTAAAATTGCTTTTAAATTGCAGTATTGTCTTAAAAAATGAATATTGTGGTTATTAATTCTTTTTATATAAATTAATATCGTTTAATTTAATTATTAATTTATTTATCCTTTTAAAATAAAGTTTTAATATCAATTGTGGTGGTGAATTGTATATGGCTGAATTTCAGGAGGACATGATTTTTAAAGATATTGCTGAAGAGGATGTTGGAATCCTTTTAAATATTGCATATAAAAAATCAAATGTCAAAAAGATATGGACAAAAGAGTTGCGATTAATAGATCCTGCAACATTCAAGCCGGATTTAATTATAGAATTGGATGATGAAAATCTAATTATAGAATTTCAAAGTACAAAAGTTAATGAGAAATTTTCACAAAGGGCGCACTGTTATGTAGCTATTACGGACTACAAAAAAGAAAATGATAAACAGGTAAATCTGTGTGTAATAAGTACTGCAGAAAAATCAAAGAAAGTTTCATATAAAGTAAATGATACAAATACATTCAATTATAATATTATTGGAAATGATATTTTTGATGGAGAAAAAATTATTAATGAAATTGAAGAAAAATATAAACAGGAAATTAACATCACGCGAGAAGAATGCATATATTTTTCACTAGCTCCAATCATGACCAAAAATCAAAATGTTGAACAAAATATTAAAAAAACCGCTGAAATTTTAATAAAATTAAATGATATGCCTTCATCAACAAAAAGGTTATGTTTTGGAATTGAATGGTTATTGGTGGATAAATTTGTAAAAAATAAAGAACTAAAAAATATGTTATTATATTTGTTAGGTGATCAAATGAGTGCTATATATGAATATGGGGAATTGAAAAAACAAGATGGGTTGGAAATTGGTAAGAAAGAAGGTAAAATTGAAGGTAAAATTGAAGGTAAAATTGAAGGTATGATTGAAGGTAAGAAAGAAATAATAAAAAATTTATATGAATCAGGAATGTCTATAAAAGAAATTGCATTAAAAACGAAAATGGATATTAATCAAGTAGAAAAAATATTAAACTAAAAATACGGAGACCATCACTAAAGATAAAGATATGATTAAGCTATCGGAAGAAAGTATTTGGAGTTTAATTTAATTTCCGATAACGTATTATTCCATGAATATTAATCATACTCTTTTAACATTTCCTGAACTTGGTTCGTATAGAATGCCTCTTTGTGTCAAGTTTCTTATGAGGGTTTCAACTTTATCTTCGCTTACACCATGTTTTTCTTCCATATTGGCTTTTAAAACAGTTACTGGAGCTTGTCCATTATATTCTTCTTCGATTAATTTTATTTCATCTACAAGAATACTCATTTTATCCCTTTCGGATTTTGGTCTTCCTCCACCAACAATGTCTGCTTCAATTTCACCAGTTTCAGGATCAACTCCTGCATCTTTAAGTGATGCCATTTGTAATCTTACAGCTTTTTTAGCGTCTTCTTTTTCCACGACTTCTTTTAATTTTACTTTAGCACAAGCTTCTGATAAACGAATGATTGCTTCAAGTTGTCTTGCTGTAATTGGAACGACAGTGTTTTCTTCAGTATTGCCGCTGCTGTTTCTCGTATCCACATAGAAATTCTTCAATACTTCATTTGCTTCATCGCTTAAAACAGGATTAACATTTTTACGTGCGTAAGCAATGTATTTTCTAAGCAAATCTGGTTCAATTTCATAATCCACAGCATTGGACTGGTGAATATTAAGAATGTGCTGTGCGAGTTCTGAATCTCCTTTTCTACTTGGTTTATCTTCAACAATCCATATTAAATCAAAACGAGATAAAATTGGGGGTGGTAACTCAATTTGATCTGCTAAAACTTTAAACCTGTCAAACCTTCCAAATTTTGGGTTTGCCGCTGCAAGAACTGAACATCTTGAATTTAAAGTCGCCATAATTCCTGCTTTTGCAATACTTACGGTTTGTTGTTCCAGAGCTTCGTGAAGTGCTGATCGGTCTTCTGACCTCATTTTGTCCAGTTCGTCAACACAAACATTACCTTGGTCCCCTAAAACTAATGCACCTGCTTCCAGTGACCATCCACCTAATTCGTCTCTGACAGCAGCTGCAGTTAAACCGGCACCAGTAGTACCTTTACCACTTGTATAAATACTTCTTGGAGCTAATTTGGAAACATACTTAAGAATTTGAGACTTACCGATACCAGGGTCCCCTACAATAAGAATATGAATATCTCCTCTTAAACGGGTTTCATCTTCAAGTTGTTTTGCAGAACCTCCAAATAATTGCAATGCAATGGATTCCTTAACGTCACGATAACCCCTAATTGAAGGAGCTGTTGATTTAATAATCTTTTCATAAATGTTCGGGTCTTTTGATAATTCTATAATTTGTTCTTCATCTTCTTCGGATAAATGCAGTTCTTCAAATTCTTGCTCTAAGGGCTCAATATGATTTACATAAATATAATTTTTGAATTTACCGCTTCTTTCTTCCCTAAACGTTTTTAATGTTCCGGTAATTCTTACTTTATCTCCAGGATTTAATTCGTCTACTAAATCATCTTCCAAAATCATCAACATCTGTTTAGGTTCAGTTCCTCCAGATAAATTCTCTAAAGGTTCCTGCATTCTTGCTGTTTGTGTATCAATATAATGTGATTCTTCCTGAAGTAATCTAAATGACCTCCCACCACATTCTCCACATAAAGAAGGTTCTAAAATTGTCCTGTCTGAAGTTTGCTCAACTTCATGCAGACGCATACATCCCCTACATTCAAAAACAGCAGTTTCAATACGGGGCCTTATTTCATCTGTTTTTCTTACAATACCCTCTGCAGCTACAAATGTTCCAATATATTTACTTAACAATATTTTCAAAGGAATAACATTTGTCACATTCTTAAATCGAATATTTAAATCAGCATCTTTGGCTAAGGGGTCAATATTTTTAATAGCTATTTGTGCTGCTTCAATAACTTCCTCGGGTTTGTCTATTAACAAATCAGCTAAGTCTGGATCAAATATTTCTAATGTATTATAATCTACAGTAAGTGATCTGTTATCTGGGTATGTTTCGAGGATTTCAAACACATCATCCTTATATGATGTTGCAAAAAATTCCTCGAATTTCGCAATTGATGTTTGTGATTTAGTAGTAGATTTCATTAATATTACATTAATTTTTCATACATAAAAAATAATTGGATAGAGCATTTGAAAAGTAATTCGATTATATTGGATGATGTAAAAATTGTTGAAATTAATGCATAAATAATGTTAAAATAGTAAGTATTGGATTAATAAGTGTTAAAGTCTCGGATAAATGAATTTTAATTACTATTGGAAAAATTAATTGTTTTCTAATGGGAATAGTGCAGATTGAAAATGTTATTAATGCTGTTTTATTCATGATTATTGGTTTAAAAATTCAATAATTACTCAAGCAGTATTTCAACAATATGATTGAATGCTTCTTTTGATTCGGGAACAAATGGATAAAGCGGATATACATGAGACATTTCCTCACCGACATTTAATTCAACATCAACACCATTATCCTTTAATTTGTCATAAAATTTAATGACATCAGAATAAATTATTTCATGAGTTCCTATGAATAGTGTTGTTTTTGGAAGTTTACTTACTTCTCCGAATAACGGACTTATTCTATAGTCTTTTGGGTCTAAATCTCCTGCCCATGATTTTCCCATTTCGCGTGCACCCTCCACTCCAAGCATAGGATCATATTCAACATCATCATAATCTCCAGACATTGATACATCAACCCATGGAGATATTAAAATTATGTTCTTAGGCTGTGGCAAATTATTGATCGCCAAATATTCGCAAAAGGATGCAGTAAATCCTCCTCCTGCAGAATCCCCCATGATTATGATAGGTTTATTCATTGTTAATAAATGATTATATAGTTTTTCAACAATTTCATAAGTTTCCTTATATGTATGATTTGGAGCAAGGGGGTATATTGGAGTAAATACACATGCATTAATCTTTTTAGCAAGATTATCGCAAAAGGAAATGTGTGGCAACCGGATTTCGTTTACATATATTCCTCCATGAATATATATGACCAAACGTTCTGCATCTTCAATTTCATTAAAGAGTATCATTTGACATCCAAACATGTCTTTGCTTTCAACCTTTGTATGATATATCCTTTTTGGTATTTCATAAGGTTCATCTTCTTCAAGGGAACGTTCTGTCAAGTGTTCTTTGGCTTTATCAGCATTGTCAATATATTCACGATGTGTTTTTTCCAAAACAGTTTCAATAATTTTTGACCTTTTTGACATTTTTTTCACCAATCTTAATTTTTAATTAGAATCATTCATTTTTCCTTACTTTCAAACCTAATCAAATTGTATTTATTTAATATGATGACAATTATAATAGGGATTGCAGTTATAGTCAAATTCAATATAAATGTGTATGGACTGCTGTTTGCCACTTCTTTCTGAAGGCCTAATCCGATTGCAAGTAATGAAAAAGTATTATTAACTGCATGCATAGCAGAAGAGGATTCTAAACCTTGACCATACCATGTTATCAAACCATATAATAATCCTGTACAAAGCACACTTATAAAAGCATATATTTGGTAATTATGCATTAGAGCAAATATTGCTGCCTGAAGAATAATTGCTACAATAGGTATCTTAAACCATGACCCGAAACTTTGCATTAATAGTCCCCGGCACAGATATTCTTCTGCAAAACCCTGTAACAGCGGGAGAATAATGCACAATAATAATATAGCTATTGGAAGATTATTTGTAATTTTTACTTGGGAAGTTAAAATCGGATATAGTGAAATAACCCCATAAACAATTAATGTAATAATAAATGCCTTAATGTAAATGCCCCAATTCCATTTCCTGATTGGAGCTATCTGGGTGGAAAATGGAATCTTGTATATCAATTTATTTCCAATATATATAGCAGGAATCATTGTTATCATGGTGATTGCAGCATAAATGAGTGAAAATAGTCCTTCTCCTATCGTTTTTACTCCCATTAGTGATAATATGGCAAAAGATATTAAAGTAGAAAGTACAAATGCTATAATTAATATTAATATAGGTTTATACCATGCATATGTTTCTAATGTTGCAGGAAATGTTGTAAATTCCTTTTCTTCAGTTTTTTTAAATAAATTTGATATATCCATATGATTCACTCTTTTATTTTTAGAATAATCTGTCGTTCATTATTTCAATAATTAATATGTTTATAATAAATGTTTTATCAATTAAAAATATATAAATATAACTTAAATTACAATAATGGTTATATGGAAATAATTCCACATTTTGCACATTTCTTTTTCAAAAAATTTTTAAGTAAGAGAATAATTATAGATATTTAACAACATAAATTATTTTTTTTATGGTTATGATGTAATTGGTGTAAATATGAAATTTAAAAAATTGAATAACAATGAAAAATTACCTTTTATAAGTTATGGAGTTTATGAAATTGATTCTAAGGATACAAAGAATGCAGTTCTTAATGCATTGGAAAGAGGTTATACTGCAATTGATGGTGCCCAAGTCTATTATAACGAAAAAGAAGTTGGCGAAGCAATTAAGGAATCTGAAATTCCAAGGGAAGATATATTTTTAACTAGTAAAAATTGGGTTAGCAATTCTGGATATGACAAAACAATAAAAGCAGTTAATAAAACTTTGGAAGATTTACAAACTGATTATCTGGATTTGATACTTATTCATCAGCCATTTGGAGATTATTATGGTTCATACAGGGCATTGCAAGATTTACAAAAAGAAGGAACCTTACTATCTATTGGTGTTTCAAATTTTGATTCTGCCCGTTTGGTCGACTTGGCTATGAATTTTGATATTGTCCCACAAGTCAATCAGGTTGAAACATCTCCATATTTCCAACAGTATGAAGCTAATGAAATCATGAATAAATTAGGTGTTGCCCATCAAAGTTGGGGACCTCTTTCTGAAGGATTGGATAATTTATTTGAAAATCCTATTCTTTTAGAAATTGCAGAAAAATATGATAAAAGTACTTCACAGGTAATATTTAGATGGTTAATAGATAGGGATATTCCATTTGCGTGCAGATCGGTTAAAATAAAAAGAATGGAAGAAAATATTGATATTTTTGATTTTGAATTAAATAAAAAGGATATTGAAAAAATCAAAGAATTGGATCGGGGTGAAAGTCCTTTCAATGATTATGATGACCCTGAAACTGCAGAGGACTTTAATTCTGAGATAGTTTAAAATATCCTTAATATTTCCATCATCATTTTTTTAGATTTTCTTCATTTCATATTCGATTGCATTTAATCCTAATACTTCCGTATATTTGAAAAGGCCTTCTTGGAAGTTATGCTTTAGTTGTTCAAGATTTTCGTGTTCACCATCGTATTTGATATCGACATGAATATTGTCATCATAGTCTATGACAAGCACTTCCACATATGTATCATGGGAGTTGTTGTCAAAAATAACGTCAAAAATCTTGTTGACATTATCACAGAATTCATCATTTGCATTGAGATTTTTCAAATGATTTAAGCATTTTTTTCTTGCATTCAAGTCATTGTCAGTCAATACAAAGTTTTCAGTTTTATCAATCAAATCCTTTTCTATGAAGAATATTGTGCTGTATTTCGGTTCCCTTTTTTGAATGAGATTGGCACTGAGGAAAATGAAAATACATGTGATTAAACAGGCTACAGGGAATCCCAACCATATTCCATTTGGTCCAATCATATAATATAATGAGATTACAAAAATCACTGGGAGTACAAGTGTGTAAAGCAATGAAAGCACTGTTGAAAGGATAGATCTTTTAATAGCTTCGTAGTAGAATATCAGTATGCTTGGAAGTACAGACAATACAAAGAAGAGTGAATATAGTTTAATAGCATTTATTGCGAAACCTGCAATTTCCATATGTTCGAATTTGTAAAGTGCCAGGAATCCTTCAGGCCAAATCCATATGAATAGGGTCAATATTACTGCGAATGAAAATCCCATCAAAAGTGAAATCTTAATCAAATGTTTCAAATTCACATAATCATGTTTTGAATAATAAACTGGAACAATTGAGGTCAATGTTTCTGAAATTCCAACATTAACAATGCTTCCGATTACCAATATGTCAATACACAACATGTATGTAGTCAATCCGATGTCTCCTAATGTAAAAGCCAGGAATTTGTTCATTATATAAACGAAAATTACATCAAAGATACCGGTACTTGCCCCAGGAAAACCTATTTTTGTCATTTTCCATGTTGTTTTAATGAAAGTTTTAATTTTAAGTGCTGAGCGAATAAATCTAAATGTTCTTTTTGGGTGGCGTATATACCATAAACATACAACAAGACTAATTGCATATCCTATAAATGATGCAAGTGATGCGGAACCCATACCCCATCCCCAAGACAGAAACATATAATCCAGGATTATGTTGATTACATTAGCTATAATGATGACCGCTGATGCAAAGTTTGGTTGGTCGTCTACACGAATATACTGTGTAAGCACTGCAGAGATTGTAGATACTATAAAACATGGAGCTAAATATATGGAATATTGTAACAAAAGAGGTTTTGTAGCATGTGAAGCACCTAAATATGGAGCCAAAGGATCCATGAAGAGTAACCATACAATAGCCAGTATTACGGATGCAATAAATGATACGACCATTGATACTGTAAAGTACCTGTTACTTCCTTCGATATCAAATTCAGATTTTTTATTTATGGATATAATTTGTCCTCCAAGTCCAAATAACCATTCAAAAACAGTCATTAATAAAATTACTGGTTCTAAAAGTTCTATTGCAGCAACTGCATTTGGACCGATAAATCTGCCTAGAAAAAAGCTGTCAACAACAGAACTTATGTTCAAGGCCATAACTAAAAGTAGGCTAGGTATTAATAGTTCTTTAAATTTGCTGTCTGCTATTTTGAAATTCATTTAAACTCCCCTTAATCAAAATATTTCAATGCTATTAAATGTTTTATAAATTTTGTAAGATAATCTTTATCACATTCTGGCCATGTGAATCCGAATGTTTTGAGGATTTCAATAGTCTGATCCATCACTACAAGCTCGCCGTCATCACTTTCAACATATTCGCTTTCCACATCATCTTCAGCGAAATCATCAATGGTCAAATCGGCAGTAATGATTCCCTGAATGTTTTCATCCATATTCTGTTTATAGATTTCTCTAAACTCTTCGTGAGTGACATCTTTAATGCCGAATCCGAATGAATTAAGAACATCAATTATATCACTTGTCGGAATCCACTTGTCAGTGACTGCATGGAATACTGTGCATTCTTTTGGAGCTTTTGCAAGTTCAAGAGTTGCCTTCGCAACGTAATCTATTGGGCTCAATTCAACAACTTCTTCAGATATTTCAGGAATTGTTGCTTTCAAGTTTTTAATGGCTTTAATACCGTTTAGGAAAGCATTAGTTTCATAGTTTTTCTGGAACATTCCATCAGATTGACGTGCCATGAGATTTCCGACCCTGATGATTTTCACATTAAGGCCGTTTAATGCCTTTTCAAGCACCATTCTTTCTGCAAGGAACTTACTGTTCAGGTATTTGTTGGACAGGTCTTGTCCCCAGTAGAATGTTCTTTCATCACAGTGGTCAATGGAAAGGTCACTATCTTCTGTGTATTCATCTAAAACACTTGTGGTTGATATCTGTATATAGGTAATGTTGTTTGCCTCTGCAAATTCGAGTCCATTGATTACTCCATCAACATTAACTCTGAAGATATAATCATCGTGAGTGTAGTGTTTTACAATAGCTGCACAGTTGATTATTGTGTCAATTGGATAATCATCTAGCTTTTTGAAGTCATCCAAGTTGGTTATATCTCCTTCACTTAAGATTATACGTGATCCGATGAGGTCTGTGAAGTCTTCATCGAAATAGTAATTCATTAAATCAATGAATCGTTCTTCACAGGTGTTGAACTTACCTTTTCTCAGCATACAGTAAATTGTTCCTTCTTCGTTTTTGATGTATTCATACAACACATGGGCACCCAGGAATCCGGTAACTCCAGTTAATAATACATTGCCCAATTCAGTGTTACTGCCTTGAGCAAAGTTTTCAAAGGTATTTTTCTCAAGAAGATTGTTGATTTTGGTGTAGTCATAGTTTTCAATGATATCCACATCCAAATCATCATCTATTTCATCACCGGACAGGAAGCTTGCCAGTTTTCTTGGTGTCTGATTTTTAAAGATATCATCATATTTCACATCATAATCTTGCTTGAGTAATTCAATGATGAGTTTGGATGCAATAAGGGATGTTCCACCTATTTCAAAGAAGTTATCCTCCGCACCAACGATTTCTATATCTAGGATGGATGAATATATTGCACAGATTGTATGCTCAACCTTGTTTTTAGGAGCGACATATGTCAATTCAAGTTTAGGCTCAGGCAATGCCTTTACATCTGTCTTGCCGTTTGGGGTCTGTGGCATCTCATCAATCTGCATGAAGACTGTTGGAACCATGTATTGAGTAAGTCTTTCATTCAGGTAAGCCTTAAGCTCATCTTTATCAATATTATCTTCTGCAGTGTAATAAGCACACAAGTGTTCATTATTTCTGATTTCCTTAATTACAACAACATTCTGCTTAATGTTAAGGAAATTAGATATATTTGATTCAATTTCTCCAATTTCTATTCTTAATCCTCTAAGCTTAATCTGGTTGTCGATTCTTCCTTTGATATCAATGTCTCCATCAGGAAGTGTAATTGCGTAATCTCCACTCTTGTAGTATGGGATATCATCAATTGTGAGGTATACCTCTCGGGTTTTGTCTGGCATGTTGTAGTATCCTTTACCTACACCAGTACCTCCGATGTACAGCTCTCCCATAACTCCTTTAGGTAGAAGTTTGCCGTCAATATCTCTTACTTCAGTCACGTAGTTTTTAAGTGCCTTACCGATTGTGATGTTTTCAGGGTCAGTAATTTCCTTATAGTTTGAAGCAATTGTAGCTTCTGTAGGTCCGTAACTGTTGTAGACTGCAGCATCACAGTATTTTTTAACACCGTTGAATGCTTTGGCTGAGAATTGTTCTCCACCCATTACAATACATTTGGCACATCCGATTGCATCGCAGAACTCTTCAAACTCGAGATATGAAAGCAATCTTGATGGTGTGAATTCCATAACTTCAGGCTGTTCACGCTTAATCAATCTGACCAGTTCCACAATGCTTTTTATTTCATCGTCATCTGCAAAGATGATTTTTATTCCGTTAGTGATACCTGTCAGGATATCCTCGAGAGCAGTATCGAATGCAACTGTTGCAATACTCAATAAGTTATTATATTGGCATTTAGGATTTGCTTCAACTTGGTTACATACATTTTCATGGCTTATCATTACACCTTTTGGATTTCCTGTTGAACCTGATGTGTAAATCATGTATGCCAAGTCATCAGGTGAAATATCCATATTCGGAGCAGTAATATTATTTTCCTCAAGCAATTCTTTAATAGATAATGAATTAAGTACAAGACCATCCATATTAATTATGTAATCTGCTTGACTGTTTTCATAGATGTATTCAATTCTTTCTTTAGGGAACTTTAAATCGAGTGGTATGAATGCACAACCTGCTTTTAATACACCGATAATTGAAGCAATCAAGTCACTATTACGAGGCAACATAATCAAAATATTACTTCTTGGTTTGACACCTTTTCCAATCAATGCATTGGCAATGCGGTTTGCCTTTTCGTCAAGCTCCTTATATGTCAATGTCTCATCACTTGCAACAAGTGCAATCTCATCAGGTTTTTCAGCCACTTGCACTTCAAAACGTTTATGCAGGAACGGATTGTCCAATTCTTCAAACTCTGGCAATAGGAAGTTTGGAGCAAGTTCAATTTCATTAATCCTTAATTTATCCATATCATTTACGAAGAACTGAACCAAAATGTATTTGATTGCTTTTAAGAAATCAGTCACATACTCTTCGGTGTAGATTTGATCATTATATTCAATCAACATTGAAATCATATCACCGTCATCGTATACATCCATGTTTATTTTATAGTCCGTTGCCACAGTACCGTCAAGTTCTTCCATAGCATATGTGTTTCCATCTATTTCCAGATTATCTGTTTCAAATGCTCCGTGGTATGCATAGAAGAATTCAGGTTTCAATTGATATTCTTCAGAAAGTGTTGTGTATGGATAATTGCTGTGTACCAGAGCATCTTTCCAGGATTTATCCACTATTTTAATGAAATCTTCAACCATCATATTCCTATTTTCGCTTCCAATCATTATAGGAAGTGTTTTTACCAGCATACCTTGAGTATTGAAGTAGTTGGAGTTTGACCTGCCGTTGAAGATTGTTGTTATCAATGTTTTATCTGAGAATGTGAACTTGTTAAGGGCAAGAACTGTAGCACTCATAAAGAGTACGTTAGGACTTAGGGAATGATCTTTACAGAACAGCCTTACGAAAGAGGAATCAACTATTTCATCAATAAGCTTGATATCAGCTTCATCTGGGTTTCCATTGAGGTTTGGAGTCAGTACTGTGGATTCAAATCCTTGGCTAAACCTGTTTTTATAGTATTCTTTTGAAACTTCGTTTTCACTTAGTTCTTGTTCAATTAAGCTGTAAGCATACCCGTCAACAATTTCTTCATTGATTTCTCCTCCATTGTACAGGCTCAGTATGTCTTCAAAGAGAAGATCCATTGAAACTCCATCTGTAATTATGTGGTGGATATCAGAGAACAGTACAGTTTCTTCAGGAGTCTTATAGATTTTGAATCTGAAGAGCTGATTGTTGTCCAATGGAATGTACTGGATGTCCTTATCCATCATTTCCCTGTTGGTTATTGAATCAACTTCTATAATTTCAATATCATCAATTTCGGCATCGTCACATCTTTTTTGTCTCAATTCTCCTTCAGGAGTTGTAATAATTCTTGTTTTAAGATAAGGGTGTGCTTCAATACAATCGATAATAGCCTGTTTAAGTTTTAATGGGTCAACAGAACTGGCAAAGCGTATTGCAGAAGGCATTGTGTATTTGATTTCATCGGTCTGTGCACATTCATAGTATATACCTAACTGATTGGAGGTCAATGGGAAAAGGTCCATTGATTCTGCAGTCTTAATGAATTCAGAAATGTCAATTTGTACATTTATGTTGTTATCTACCTTATCTGCAAGGTTTTGGATTGTTGGATTGTTGAACAGGTCAGTTATTTCAATGTTAACGTCAGTCTCATTGTAAATCATTGAATTCAATTTCATCAGTGTCAATGATGTGAATCCTAAAGAGTATAAATCATCAGTTATACCGAATTCTTCAGCGCTTGAAAGTGATGAAACCAATCTGAATATCAATTTCTCAGTTTTTGTTTCAGGTTCAACAAAATCAAGTGCCAATGAAGGATCAGGCAATGCTTTCATATCTGTTTTTCCGTTAGGAGTTTGGGGAATCTCATCAATTTGCATAAAGACTGTTGGAACCATATATTTGGTCAGCTTACTTTGCAAGTAACGTTTTAAGAGATTTATGTCAATATCTGTCTCAGCAGTGAAGTAAGCACATAAATGGTCACTGTTATTTATTTTTTTGATTGCAACAACAGTATTTTTAATGTTAGGGAATCGGGTAATGTTGGATTCTATTTCACCGATTTCAATTCTTAATCCTCTTAATTTGATTTGATTATCGATTCTTCCCTTAATGTCAATATCTCCGTCAGGAAGCTCTATTGCATAGTCTCCGCTTCTGTAGTATGGGATGTTGTTGATTGTTAGGTAGACTTCTTTGGTTTTGTCTGGCATGTTGTAGTATCCTTTACCTACACCAGTACCTCCGATGTATAGCTCTCCCATTACGCCCTTAGGTAGTAATTGTCCATCAATATCTCTTACTTCAGTCACATAGTTTTGTAAAGCTTTACCGATAGTTATGGCATTAGGGTCGGTTATTTCCTTATAGTTGGAAGCAATTGTCGCTTCGGTCGGACCGTAACTGTTGTATACTTTTGCATCAGTGTATTCTTTAACTCCGTCGAATGCCTTGGCTGAGAATTGTTCTCCGCCCATTACGATACATTCAGCACACCCAATCACTTCACAGAATTCATCAACTTCAAGATATGATAGCAATCTTGATGGAGTGAATTCCATAACTTGAGGTTTTTCCTTCTTAATCAGGCTGATTAAATCGACGACATTCTTGATTTCTGAGTCATTTGCAAAGATGATTTTTATTCCATTAGTAAGTCCTGTTAAAATATCTTCAAGTGATGTATCGAATGCAATTGTTGCAATACTTAACAGGTTGTCATATTCGCATTTAGGGTTTGATTCAGTTTCGTTACATGCATTTTCATGACCTATCATTACACCTTTAGGTTTTCCGGTGGATCCTGATGTGTAAATCATGTATGCAGTATCGTCAGGTGATATTTCAACATCAGGATTTTCGATATTATTCTCTTCAAGCAATTCTTTAATATCCAATGTGTTCTCCTGAGTTTCATTGGCTATGATATAATCTGCCCGACTGTTTTCATAGATGTATTCTATCCTTTCTTTAGGATATTCCATATCAATTGGAATAAATCCACATCCTGCCTTTAAAACACCAATTATGGATGCAATCAATTCCTTTGTCCTTGGCAGCATGATTAAAATATTATGTCTTGGTTTGACTCCGCGATTGATTAATCCATTGGCAATTCTATTACTTAGTTCATTCAATTCTCTGTAGCTGTATTCCATATCATTTGAAACCAATGCAATGTCATCTGGTTTGCTTTCCACTTGTGTTTCGAAACGTTTGTGGACAAATGGATTATCAAGAGGGATGAATGTAGGCAATTCTTTAGTTGTTTCAAGTTCAACATCACAAATCATTAATTCATTAATGTCATTTTCTATGAATTGATTTAATACATGCGCCATTGATTCCATAAATGTTTCAATGTAATCTTGAGTGTATAATTCGTCATTGTACTGTATTATAAATTCTACTTTATCTTCTGAAACATCTATATCAAAGTTAATTTTGTATTCGGTTTCATTTAACTTATCTGATTCCAATTCATTTTCTTCATAAAGTGTCCCATTTATTGTGCGAGAATCTGAATCTATGAAGTCTTGATATGTGTAGAAGAATTCCGGTTTTAAATGATATTCTTCCGCAATTTTTGTGTATGGGTAAATAGAATTTGTCATGGTATCTTTCCATACTTCATCTACACTTTTGATAAATTCTTTAATTGTTATTTGTCTGTTTTCGTTGCTGAATATTAATGGGAGCGTTTTTACTAAAAATCCTTGGGTGTTATAGTAGTATGAATTAGATCTTCCATTAAATATGCTTGTAATTAATGCTTTGTTGCTGAATGTGTATTTGTTTAATGTTAATACAAGGCCGGATAAGAATAATGTATTTTGATTAATTGAATATCGATTACAGAACTCTTTAATTTCTTTAGTATCAATTGTTTTAAATGCAGTTTTTAGTTTGCCTTCATCCGGATTACCTTTGAGATTAGGGGTTAACACAGTAGATTCAATTTCTTGGGATAGTTTTTCATCGAAGAATTCTTTAGCTTTTTCGTAGGCATCGCTATTTTTAAGATTGTCTTCGATAAGGCTATATGCATAACCGTCAACTATTTCTTCGTTAATTTCGTTTCCTTCATAGATATTGGCGATATCATCGAAGAAATTAATTTGAGATACTCCGTCTGTGATTATGTGGTGGAAATCTGTAAATAAGACGGTTTCATCAGGTGTTTTATATATTTTAATTCTGAATAGTTGTTCGTTGTCAAAGGAATATGCTTTCACATCATTTTCAAGCATCTCTTGATCAGTGATTGAATTTACTTCGACAATTTCGATGTTATCTATTGCTATATTATCGCATCTTTTCTGTTTGAGTTCCCCCTTGTCATTCATTACAATTCTTGTTTTGAGATATGGGTGAGCTTCTACTGTTTTTATTATAGCTTCTCTTAATTTTTCTGCATCTACATCACTGCCCATCCTCATTGTAGTTGGCATTGTGTATTTGATTTCGCCCGGATTTTGTATGCACTCATAGTATACACCGATTTGATTATCTGTTAATGGCAGGTAGTCCATGCTGTTTGTTAATTCAATAATTTCTGCTAAATCAGAATTTTTATTGCTGCTTTCAATTTCTGATGCGAGTTTCTTGATTGTGGGGTCATTGAATAATATTGAAATATCGAGGTTTACCCTCATCTCTGCATAGATTAATGAGTTGAATTTCATTAGTATCAATGATGTAAATCCGATTGAGTATAATTCGTCTGTTACTCCGAATTGGTCTGTGTTAATGAGTTCTGCTGCAATTTCAAAGAGTTTTTCTTCAGTTTCGTTTTCTGCTTTAATGTTTTCCAAATCAAGTTTTGGTTGAGGTAATGCCTTTATGTCTGTTTTACCGTTTGGTGTTTGTGGCATCTCATCTAGCTGCATGTATGCAGTAGGAATCATATATTTTGTTAACTTGTCTTTTAGGAACTCTTTTAATTCACTTGCATCAACTTCCTCGTCTGCAGTATAATATGCGCATAGGTGGTCGTTGTTGTTTATTTCCTTGATTACGACAACAGTCTGTTTCACTGCAGGATATTTGTTAATGCTTGATTCGATTTCACCTATTTCTATTCTTAATCCTCTGAGTTTGATTTGGTTATCTATTCTTCCCTGTATGTCGATTTCACCATTCGGTTTCTCTATCGCATAATCTCCACTTCTGTAATAAGGAATATCGTTAATGGTTAGGAATGCTTCTTCTGTTTTGTCTGGCATGTTGTAGTATCCTTTACCTACACCAGTACCTCCGATGTACAGCTCTCCCATTATACCTTGTGGCAGTAGTTTCCCATCAATATCACGCACATCAGTCACATAGTTATGCAATGGAAGACCTACGGTTATGTCATCACTGCTTGTAACTTCTTTGTTGTTTGAAGTGATTGTGGTTTCTGTTGGTCCGTAACTGTTGTATATGATTGCATTGGAGTATTTTTTGAAGTTTTCGTATACTTTGGTTGAGAATTGTTCTCCTCCAAGGAATACACATTTCAAGCATTCGATTACATCACAGAATTCCGGCACTTCAAGGTATGATGCTAACCTTGATGGGGTGATTTCTGAAACTTCAGGTTTTTCTCTGTCAATTAACTCTATTAATTCGGGGATGTTTTTGATTTGTGTATCGCTGGCCAATATCAGTTTCAATCCGTTTGAAAGAGATGTTAATATGTCATCAACAGATACATCGAATGATACTGTTGCAAGACATAATAAGCTTTTATATTCTGATTTCGGATTTTGAACTTGGTTACAGATGTTTTCGTGTGAAATCATTACTCCTTTAGGATTTCCGGTAGAACCTGATGTGTAAATCATGTATGCCAAATCGTCTGAAGTGATTTCAACATCAGGATTTGATTCATTTGCCTCTTCAAGCAACTCTTTAACGTTCAATGAATTGTGGTCATTAGCATCTGAAATGATATAGTCTGCCTGACTGTTTTCATAGATGTAATTGATTCTGTCTTGTGGATATTCAAGATCTATTGGGATGTATGCACATCCTGCCTTTAAAATTCCTAAAATGGATGCTATAAGGTCACTGTTTCTGTGAAGCATCACTAGAACATTGTTTTTCGGTTTTACTCCTTTTTTGATTAAAGCATTAGCAATTCTATTGGCTTTTTTGTTAAGTTCATCTGCAGTTAATGTTGCATCATCTGCTACGAGGGCAATGTTTTGAGGATTTTCTTCAACTTGTTTTTCAAAGCGTTTGTGAATGAATGGAATTTTCACTTCCTCAAATTCAATGCTTTCCTTTTCTTCAACAAGAGAAATGTCGGCTAATGTTGATTTGGTAATATCTGTTGACAAAAATTGTTTTATTATGGTGTTAATACTTTTTAAGAACTGATTTACATATATATCAGAATATAATTGGTCATTATAAGTGGAAGATAAAATAAATTCATTATCATTTTTTTGAATATCTAAATAAAAATTATATTTGTATTTTAAAGAATTTGGATTTAAATCTTTATTGAAAGCATAATAGAATTCAGTCTGGAAGTCATATTCATCAATTATTTTATCAATTGAAAATTTGGAATATTTTAAATTTTCCTCATAATCGTTTTGGATTTGCATTAAATAATTTTTAATGGATATTTCCCTCTTTTCAAAATTAGTCGTAAAAATAATATTATTTTTATGAAAAATTAAATTTTTATAGGAAAAATTAAATTTATTCAATGTTAATGCAGTACTTGCTAAAAAAAGTATATTTTCGGATATTGAATTCTCTTTGCAGAATTCTTCAACACTGTCTTTTTTTATTTTTAATTCATTTTTATTTAATTTAGGCTTTTCAACACCATTTAAATCTGGATTGAGTATTGTAGATTCATCAAAGCCTTTAATTATTCTTAAAAAGTATTTGTTGTAATTTACATTTCTATCAATCATATTATCCGCTCATTGAAAATATTTATCAATAAATAATTTATCTTTTAACTTAAATATATTTTATTTTACTGTTCATAATTTCAATTTATTTTTACTCAAAATTTAGATTATGATATGGTATTCATATTATTAATTGTGGATTTATCTATTTTTTGTGTTATCAGAATATTTTAGGTAAATATTATATATTAAAATTAATAAAAATATTATAATAATATAAATTGGATAATGAGGTATTATGAGAAAATCTAGATTAAGTTTATTCAAATCTACTTCTATGTTAATTTCAGTTGTTGGAATTATCATGATTGTTGCTACAATTATTGTCGTGGCTTATGTGGGTTTTAGTGTTGTTAATGAATCAATTACTGATCAAATTTCCTCTGGAAATCAATATGATGATTTGGCTAATTTAAGGTCACAATATGGTGATTTGGAATCAAAATTTGATTCTGTAAAGTCAACTTATTATTCTGGTGGTCAAGATAAAATTCAAAAATATAATGATGCAAGGTTAGAATTGTCTCGAGCAAAATCCGCTATTGATAATGTTCAGTCTGCACTCGATGCTAATAAACCATCTAATGAAGTGGATAGTAGAATTACATTTGCCAAACAAAAATTGTCTGATGCTCGTATGGCATTTGATAATCTTTAATCTTTTTTCCTTATTTTTTTTACACGATGCTTAAATCCTAAACCAACAACATACATTTCAGAACTTTTTTTACGTGAAGATGGTGGTTTTGTGGTTTTAACTTGTCTGAATTTCTTTTTTAGCCCATCTAACATTTCTTTATATTCTGGACCTTGAAATACTTTCATAACCAGATTGCCTTTTTGTTCTAGAATATTATCTGCTATTCCGATAACGGCATTTGTTAAATCAATTGACCTTAATTGGTCTAGGTTTTTGATACCGCATAATTCTGGGGATGCATCACTCATCACTACTTTTGCTTTTCCTCCGATAACTCGCATAATCTTGTCTTGAACTTCCTGTGTTGTAAAATCCCCTTTTATTCTATAATAATTTTCTTCCGGAAGTGCTCTTATGTGATTGAGGTCTACACCGACTACAATACCATCTTCACCTACTTTTTCTAAAGCTACTTGGGACCATCCTCCAGGTGCGGCTCCAAGGTCAACTACGGTATTGGACTGTTTAATGATTTTATATTTTTTATCTAATTGTTTAAGTTTATAGGATGCTCTTGAACGGTAATCTTCTGCTTTTGCTCTTTTATAATATGGATCGTTTTTTCTTTCCATCTGCCATTTACTTCCCATTTTAATCCTCCGGATATTGTGTAAAATCAAGTGCACTACATACTGGGGCACCAATTTTAATTATTTCAACATCAACATTTTTATCATTTACTTCAAGTAACATTACTGTTCTATCTGCAAGTCGGGGTACAATTGGACTTCCAGGATTCAAAAGTAAAACATCTTCAACCTGTTCTATTTTCGGCTGGTGGGAGTGTCCTGTAACTAAAATATCCACATCCAATTGTTTTGCCAGGTATAATAACTGTTGTGTATCTGCTCTTGGATAAACTTCACCATGAGCCACTCCAATTTTAACTCCTTCAACATCTATTGTCCGCGCTTTTGGCAAATCAAGTCCTGCAACTCTGTCCATATTTCCTTGAATGGCCAAGACTGGTGCTATTTTTTCTAATTCATCAATAACTGCTTGTATTGTCAAATCACCTGCATGAATAATCAAGTCAACATCTTTAAATGCATCTAAAACATTTTGTGGAATTATTCTGGCCCTATCTGGAATATGTGTATCTGAAATTAATCCTATTAGCATATTTTTTCCTCAAATATATTTTGTTTATTATTACTTTTAAAGATTAAATAAAAACAGTTATTAATTTATAATTACATAAATATTATCATCATCTTCGAGGATTGATTTTATGGGTAAAGTAAAAAAAGAAGATATTTTGGAGATTTTAAGTAAATATGATAAGGATGAAATAACTATCGCTACCCTTGGAAGCCACACTTCTTTGCATATCTTGCAAGGTGCAAAAGAAGAAGGCTTTAGAACAGCTATTGTCTGCGAAAAAGGAAGAGAAGTTCCTTATCAAAGATTTAATGTTGCTGATGAATATATCATTGTCGATGAGTTTAAAGACATTGTCAATGAAGATGTTCAACAACAATTAAGGGATATGAATGCAATTGTAGTCCCACATGGTTCATTTGTGGCTTATGCCGGTTTAGACAATGTTGAAGACAAATTCAATGTTCCTATGTTCGGTAACAGGGATGTTTTAAGATGGGAAGCTGAAAGAGATAAAGAAAGAGCGTTGCTTGTTGAAGGTGATGTCCGTATTCCTTTTAAATATGACAGCCCATCTGAAATCGACAGGCCAGTAATGGTAAAATTCCCTGGAGCTAGAGGTGGAAGAGGATACTTTGTTGCATCTTCTACAGAAGAATTTGATGCAAAAATAGAAGCCATGAAAGCACGTGGATGGTTAGAGGATTCTGATGTTGAAGCAGCACACATTGAAGAATATGTTTCTGGTTGTAATTACTGTATACACTATTTCTACTCAGCTCTTGACGATAAGGTTGAATTGATGGGTATGGATACAAGATATGAATCAAGTATTGATGGATTTGTAAGAATGCCGGCAAAAGACCAATTAGATATTGACTTAAGTCCTTCTTATGTTGTAACCGGTAACCATCCTGCAGTAATTCGTGAATCATTACTTCCACAAGTCTTTGACATTGCTGATAAATTAACTGAAAGTGCTAAAAAATTAGTTGCTCCTGGATTAAACGGACCATTCTGTATGCAAACTTTAGTAAACGATAACTTAGAAGTTATTTGTTTTGAAATAAGTGCAAGAACTGATGGTGGTACAAACACATTTATGGACGGATCTCCTTACTCATACTTGACTTATGGTAAACCGATGAGTATGGGTAGAAGAATTGCTTTAGAAATTAAAAATGGTATAGAAAGAGATGAATTAGAAAAAATAATAACATAAATTTAGTTATTATTTTTCTTTTTATTTTTATTTTTTCCAATTTTTTGCTTTTTTTCGTATTCTACTTTTGCTTTTTCACGACTGTTTTTAGCCCATGCACCAACAACACCAATTAAAGCACCTATGAGTAGGATACCTATTACTAATGTTATTGTACCTGTTTCAGTTGTGAAAAAACCATTAAATTCTCCAAATGTACCAATAAATGCTAAATATACTATAGGTGTTGCTGCAAATGCGCCGAGTACAGCACCATATTTGATGTTTTTTGCATTATATCCAACATATAGTAATCCTATAGATGAAAATAGCATTAACCAGTCAAATTTTGTAGTTGATGCAATAATGATTAATCCTGCAGTTATTGCAGCACCAATTATTAATGACTTCCAATCAATATCCTTATTTATGTCCATATTTTATCTCCCCTCTTTTTTTGATGAAATAGCTCCTCCTACAGCTCCAGTAATTCCCATAACTATTGCATAGTAAATTAACTCCATTAATACTTCAAATAAACTAGCTATTCCAGAAATTGTAAATCCTGTAAGTCCTCCTAAAACTCCGGTTAAACTGCTTCCTACTGTAACAAGTATTACAAAAAGTATAGCAGATACAATCGTACCAAATGCCCCTGCAACTGCGGCATTCCAAAGCCCACCAAGAACTCCCGAATGAGCAATATAACCTACTATGAATCCAACAATTAATAATCCTATAAATTCATAGTGTCCAAAGAATGCTTTTACGAAAACGGCTAATATAAAACCGATTATTACTGCACGCCAGTTAGTCATTATTTCACCTTTAACTAAATTTAATGAATATTAATTTATGTGTTGGTATTAAAAAGATTTGCGATATTTAATACAAATCTGATAGTTTATCCTTAATTTGTTCAAGCACTGCTAAGTGCATTCTTTTTGTAAATTCTGCTCTGTCATTTTGGTTTAAAACATCAAGATAACCTTGTGAAACCAAATTAAATGCAAATGGTGTTGGAATTACCGTATTGATTGTTTTTATTTCCATTTCTTCTGATGCAATCCATTCAATTACTTTTTGTGCATTATCAACATCCATATAATCTTCAAGCGCTTCTCTTTTTGCTTCTTTTAGTATTGAAAAATTTTCATCCATTTCCTGGACAAATTTAAGAAGTATTTTTCCGCGTACTTGCTGGCGTCCTACTGATTTGGATTCTCCTTTATATCTTCTTAAAGTCATTAATGAACGGCCGGCACAATGTCTAAAACGGCTAGCCAGTGTTTCTGTTTTATCAAGGGATTGTGTAAGTATTGGTCGGAAATTTTCTGGTGTCAATTCTCTAAATGATTCAAGTCCTCCTATTTTGCTGTCTGAACTTAAGTAAAATCCATTGTCGGATATGGATATTGTAACATTCATGTTGTATCTTCTTGCTACCAAGTAAGCAACTGCACGGGAGAGTGCATCATTTACCTTTCTTCCAAACAAAGTGTGGAATATTACAAAGCGTCTGTCACCAAAACCTCGGTAATATTCAATCAGCAGTTTTCTGTTGCTGGGTATTTGGGCAAACTTGAACTGTTCAACAAAATATTCATAAATTGAATTTGCAGCAAAGTCATCAACATAAAGATAATCATAAATAAATTCCATTATGTGTTCTTTGCTCCTCCTATATTGAAACATAGAATCCATATGTGCTCTGAAGCGTTGTATGTCCATTGCTAAATCAAATGATAATGGCAACTGCTGTGAAAACCATGAAGGGATTGTTGGGGGTCCGCTTGATGGTGAAACATTGATTGTCATCCCTTTGCCATAATTAAATCTGTAAGTATTTCCGCCTAAAACAAAAGTGTCTCCCTTTTTAAGTCTTTCCATAAATTCCGCTTCAATTCTACCGACTGTCTCACCATCACACTTAACTAAAACTCCTGAACTATCGGGAATAGTACCAATATTGGTTGAATAAAGCATTCTTGCTAATTTTCTCCACCCATATAACTTAATACATCCTCATAATCATCTCTTGTGAGATCTTTATAGCAGTAACTTTTCCGTATCACGTCATAGGCATAATCAATATCCCAAACATTTTCAATAGCCATTCCATAAAGATGCTGTGCTAATACATCCAAACAGTTTTTTGGAATTTGAATATTGTCTATTTTGCCTTCCTTTGCATTTTTTAAAAGAATGGAACATTCTACCAAATCATCCCTGTCAGTCACAATGATTTTTCCTCTGGATTTTTCATGTAATCTATGGCCGCTACGCCCAATCCTCTGAAGAGCTCTGGAAACGGATTTTGGTGAATTAATAAGAACCACTAAATCTATATAACCGATATCAATACCTAACTCCAAGGATGTTGAGGATACAACAGCTTTAAGTTTTCCTTCTTTTAAACTATTTTCTGTTTCTAGTCTAACCTCTTTTGAAAGGGATGAATGGTGTGCCATAATATTTTTGCTGTTGTAATTCATTGGAAACATTTTTTTGAGATTATAGACAAACCTTTCAGTTCCGCTACGGGTATTGGTAAAGATTAATGTTGTTTTATTTTCTTGAATTAAATCATCAAGCATACTATATAGCCCTAAACGAGTATCTTCTTCATCAGCAATTGTAATGTCACTTACAGGACACATAACTTCCATATCCAGGTCTTTTAAATAATTTATATTAACAACTTCACAGTCTCTTTCAACACCATATTCATAACCTACTAAAAAACGGGCAACTTCATCAAGTGGACTAACAGTAGCTGAAAGACCTATTCTTGTAAAGTGACCTACCAGATGCTGCAGTCTTTCAAGGGATAAACTTAAGTGAACACCCCTTTTATTTTCGGCCAAAGAATGAATTTCATCAATAATAACATATTTTACATGACTCAATTTTTCCCGGAATTTGGGAGCAACAAGAAGAATGGATAATGTTTCGGGTGTTGTTATTAGGATATGTGGTGGGACTTTAAGCATTTTTTGCCTTTGATACTGGGTTGTATCTCCTGTCCTTACAGCTTTTCTAATGCCTAAGGGCTTTCCTGCAATTTCTTCTATTTCTCTTAATGGTTCATCTAAATTTTTCTCAATATCATTGTCCAGAGCTTTTAGTGGAGAAATGTAAATGCAGTAAACTTTATCTTCAAGTTTTCCCTTTTCAGACAGTGTTGTTAACTCACTTATTATTGATAAAAAAGATGTTAATGTTTTACCTGAACCGGTTGGTGATGAAACCAGAATATTTTTATTTTTATGTATTTCAATTATGGATCTTTTCTGAGCAGGTGTAAAGTCATCAAATTTATTATCGAACCACTCTCTAACCCATGGATGTAGTATTTTGTAAATAGCTTTTTTTGAATAATTTTTAGTCTGCTCATGAATCATGTTATCAATTTGGTTTTATCTTAAAGATTATATATTTTTGAAATCTAATAATTAATATATTGATATTAGAGGTTATAAAAATGCCTAATTTAAGTATGAATGAAGCGATTGAAAATCTTAAAAATGAAGATGTAAATGTTAGAAAAGAAGCTATTGAATCATTAATCGGAGTGACTGATGAAGCAGCTATTGACCCATTGATTGATGCTACAACGGATGATAATGCGCAGGTTAGATTTAAAGCTGCAGAAATTTTAGGAAATATGGGAAATGTTGCATTTGACAGATTAGTTTCTAAATTCACATCAGAAACAGGTAAGAATAAAAGATTTTTAGCATTCGCTTTAAAAGAAACTCACAATGAAAAAGCTATTCCTTTATTTGCTGAAGCGGTAAGTGATGAGGATTTTGGTGTTAGAAAAGTCTCAATTCGTGCTTTAGGTGAACTTCAAGCTAATGATGAATTGGATACTATTGCTAAAGGTTTGGAAGATGAAGATTGGGGTGTGAGATTAGCAACCATACATGCATGTGCTGATTTGGCATCTGATGAATCCATTGCATTAATTAAAAAAGCAAGAAGGGAAGAATCTGATAAGGACTTTAAAAAATCCTGTAATAAAGCAATTAAAAAAGCTGAGAAAAATCAAAAAGCAAAATCCGAAGGTAAGGTCGTAACAAATACGATTCCTATGAAAACCATTAAAGAAATGGAAACAACCAATCCTCAAAAAGCCATTAAAGAATATGAAAAATATGTTCAGGCTGAAAGTGATAAAGACGCACCATATAAAAGATTAGCTATTTTATATAGAAAATTACGTCAGGACGATAAAGAAATTGAAGTTCTTGAAAAAGCAATTAAAGTATTGTCCGAGAAAAAACCTGGAAAAGAAGATTGGTTTGTTAAAAGATTAAATAAAATGAAATAATTATTTTTCAATTATTTCATATAAATCATTTCTTCTATTTTTCAAAACAGGAATTTCATTCCTTACTTTTTTTATTTCATCTAAATTAATTTCAACGATTTTTAACTCTTCTTTTTGACCTAATTGGCAGATTACTTCACCCCATGGATTAACAACAATTGAGTGTCCGTAGCTGTGATAACTGGCATCTTCATTCAATGCAGGTGCCACACCAACACAGAATACCTGATTGTCAAGAGCTCTTGATCTGAACAGTAACTCCCAATGGGCAGGTCCTGTTGTCATGTTAAATGCTCCAGGGTAGAATAATATGTTGGCTCCTTTTCCAACATTAATCTGGGCTAATTGGGGAAATCTAACATCATAACATATTCCAATACCGATTTTTCCAAAATCAGTTTCACAGACGGTAAATTTATTGCCTGGTGTTAATGTATCGGATTCTTTAAAATATATTCCTCCTTCAACGTCAACATCAAATAAATGCATTTTTCGATGTTTTGCAATGATATTTCCTTTTTTATCAAATAAATAACTTGTATTGTATATATTGGAATCCTCTTTTTCAGGAATTGATCCTGCTAAAATGTGGATTTGATGTTTTTTTGCCAGTTTAGAAATAGAATCTAATGTAAAACTTGTTTTTTCGTTTTCTGCATATTCAACAAATTTATCATTAGAATATGGGCAGTTAAACATTTCAGGAAGAACAACAAAATCAGAATTATGGCTAGCAGCTTCATTTATCATTGAAATTGCTTTTGATATATTTTTCTGCTTATTGTCAATGACATTCATTTGACATAAAGCTATTTTTATTTTGCTCATGTAAATACTTAAAAATTAAATTGAAAAGTATGAATGAATCATACTATCCAATATGTACTGAGTTTAATACAGATTCAATTTCATTAGAGGTGGTAGCATTTATTGAGTTTCCGGTTATTTTAAATACGTATAAGTTACCATTAGATAATAATGATACATATCTTGTAAAATTACCGCTATTGTCTGCTATAATCACATTTGATACATTTTTACCATCTAGATGAATTGGCTGTATTGTATTAATAAATCCATTATTTGCTTGAGCAGCACTTATTCTTTCATTATTTATTTGATATATTGATGAAAATTCACTAGTAACGTTATAATACTCTATTACAGTACCATTACTGCCTTCAAAAAAGACAGCTCCACGATGTAATTCATCAGTTCCATTTACTTCTTTCCAATTGGATGGATATGTAAATGAAATTTTAGCATCTGAATATTTATTTGAACCATCTATTTTGCTTGTTGTATTAGCAGTAGGTCCTGTAGCTATAATTATGCCTATTACAATTAAGGTTATAAGTAAAATCGCTCCAATGACAATTTTATTATCTTTAATAATCTGAAGTGTACTTTCTTCATTTCCACTTTTATTGATTATTGGTCTGTCTTCAAATATATCTTCTTGTGTAGCATGTTTTACTTTTGGTTTAGGGAATTTATATCCACAATTTCCACAAACCGGAGCACCATCATAACTAGGATTTCCACATTCAGGACATTTTTTCACAGATTAACCTCCATTAAAATTTAGTTATATTACTTATAATATTTAAAGTAAATGATTAATAATATATAATTAAAGATGTGATATGATGTCAGATGAAAATAAAATTGATGTTAATGATATTAATTATGCGGTTTATAAGTTAGGAAATTGGAAAAATAATTATGAAATCAATCAAATTGGATTATCAAAAGAGATTCCAGTCACTAAACCAACTATAACACATATTAAATTCTCTATGGATGAAATTAGGAAATCTCAATTTGATATTTCAAATAAAACAGTTAATGGTTTTGTGGCAATTGCACTACAATTAAATCCTAAAGTACAGGAAATGAATCTGGATGATGTTGTTGCTTTAGAACAGGAAGAATATGATAAAATAATGGAAGAATTGGATGCTTTGGAATTGTTGGATGATAATTCAACAATAAATTTGGATGATGATACTTATCTTATTTATAAATTGGAAAAAGAGTGTCACATGACTACTTCAATTCCGGCCAATGAACATACTAAAAAATATTATGAAGCTGAAATGAAAAGAATTGATGATGCAGTCTTAAATTAGAATGCATCCAATGTAACTTTTTTATCTCTTTTCAATTCACGGGGAGGTTCTACACTAACGAACTCGATACCTTCTTCTTCAATCATTTCACGAGCATCTTCCATAAGTGATGGTGCAACTAATACTGCTCTGATTTTCTTTTTTTGAGCCTTACATTCTTTTAAATAATCGTTATCTGTATTTTCTAGATCCTGTAAGTATCTTCTTATTTGTTTTACTGCACTAACGCCAGCTTTACGTGCTTTCAATTCCAAAATCATTAGATTTCCATCATTATCCTTACCTAAAATGTCAATAAAACCATGTTCAACACTATATTCTCTAGTTTTTGGTGTAAAGCCTTCTTCTATAATGTGAGGTCTTTCCATAATCATATCACTCATATCTTTTTCGTATCCTGCCTGTTCGAGTTCTTCAAAGTCTTCAACATTTGCATAGTTGATGAATTGAACCTGTCTTACTTCTACAGTTAACAGTTCTTTCGGTGTTCTTCTGTGACTTTCAAGAATTAATCTGTCGCCCCTCATATAGCTTCTGGTTTTAGATTTTGGAGGTTGCCAATTTACCGGTTCTACTTTTTTATCCTGGTGTATTAAAAATGAACCGTCAGGTTTAATTAATATTATGCGTTCTCCCCAATTTAATTGGCTTAAGGCACGACCTTCATATTCAACTTTACAACATGCAAAAACAATTATCGTTGCTCTTTTGCGCATGGCTTCTTCAACTAATTCATATGCTTTTTCACAATCGGGTTTTTCAAGAATTTTATATTTCATTAATTTTTACATTGGTTAGATTAATTTAAATATTTTGTTTTTAAAAATTATTTTTAGACAAGTTTATGGTGGAATCAAAATGTGTGAAGAGGAATACTTTGAAGAGAAAAGAGAAACTTATGTAATGGATTCATTTAAATTTTCAAATGGAAACGTTCTAAATGATGTGACTGTTGAATATATGGCATTTGGAACTCCCAAATATGATGGGGATGTTATTACCAATGCAATAATTTACTGTCATGGTTCTTTAGGCAATTTTTCTGGTGTTAAAAAGATATTTCCATTATTATATGAAAATGGGCCCTTCGATGAAAATAAATATTTCTTTATTTCAATGTCTGCTCTCGGATCACCTGGATCATGTGCACCGTCTTCAACTAGTTTAAAGAATAAATTTCCACCATATTCCATTGAAGACGTAGTAAATTTTCAAAAACAGTTTTTAGCAGAAAAATTTAATATTAATCATGTTTTGGGCATTATTGGAAATTCAATGGGTGGTTTTGTAGCTTTAACATCTGCTATTTTATATCCTGATTTTGCAGACTTCATTATGCCTGGAGTAAGCAGTTATAAAGTTGCAGGGCATGATTATATTTTATCAAAGTTTGTAAATGAAATTATAACTTCGGATGAAAACTATGGGAATGATATTGATAATAATTCATTAAAACGAACATTAAAATTAGCTAGTTTGGCTGAATTTAATTTTGGCCTTTCAAAAGAATCATTAAGGGAAATGTCAAAAGAAGAATTATCTATTAATTTTGAAGAATTTGGTGAAGAAAGCCTTGAATATTTGGATGTCTATGATGTCAAGTATTGCAATGAAGCCTGTATGAACTATGATATTGAAAAGGACTTGGATAAGATATCTTCCAAAGTTTTTATTATTGCATGTTACCAGGATCCACATTTTCCTCCGGAACTTGATGCTATTCCAATGTCTAAAATGATTAAAAACTCTGAATTGGTTATTATGGATTCACAATTGGGTCACTTATGTTTTAACGAACTTGAAAATATCACGGATGAACTGGTTTCTTTTATGAAAGAATTTGGTGTATGATAATGATAGTAAAAATTACTGATTTTGATGAAGATGCAGAAATTCCATATATTGACTATGAAGTATCTCAGTTACTTGAAAGTCAAATGAATTTTTTAGATAAAAATTTGGATGAGGAAACTTCCATTGACAACGGTATTTTAAAAATAAGGCAATATTTTGAAGATATATTTCCGTTTCAAAGTGATGCGGCTAAAATCAGATTAGATGATTTCATATCCCGTGAAGAAATTGAAATGAATGTTTTTCTTTCTAGCTTTTTAGAAGATGTATGAACATTATATGATTTTTTTTAATTTTTTCTTAATATTTTATATAATATAAAAATTAAATATAAACTTATATTATCGTTATGGTGGATTCCATGTTTGAAGAGAAATATTTCTTAAAAAATAATCAACACTTTTTAAAGGAATTTCAATTTAAAAACGGATTTGTAATTGAGAATGCTAAAGTTGATTATGGAGTTGTTGGAACACCAAAATATGATGATGGGGGAAATATTATAAACGCAATTCTATTTTGCCATCATTTTGACGGTAATTATTCAACTATTTCTAATATTAACTATACAAATGAAGAAATTATTATTTTTAAAGAGGAATATTTTTTTATTTCCATAACATCTCTTGGAATGCCTGAATCATGTTCTCCTTCTACTTCTGGTTTAAATAATAATTTTCCAGATTATGAAATTGAAGATTTAGTTAATTTTCAAAGGCAATTTCTCAATGAAAAATTTCCTAATATTAAAAAATTAAAATCTATAATCGGTTATTCTTTAGGGGGTTTCATTGCTTTGGGTTGGTCTATTTTTTTTCCGGATGAAATGGATTCTATAGTTCAATTGGACAGTTCTTTCAAATCTCAAGGATATAAATATGTCTATGCAAATTTGGCTAATCGTATTATAGACCAATCTTCGGAATATTTGGATGATATGTATAATGAATCAATTTCAAAAATGTTAATTCTTATTTCACAAATTCGATATTTAATGAGTTTTCCAAGAGATTATTTAAATACCATATCTAATGAAGAGATTGATTTATCTATTGGTAATTTTGCTGAAGACATTCTGTTTTTAGATATTTATGACATGAAACATTTCAATGATTTTTTAATGTCATTTAACCTAGAATCTGAATTACATAAAATAAAATGCAAATTGTTGATTATTTCTTTTAATAGGACTAATTATTTTGTTTCGGAATTTGATGCTATTCCATTACATGATGCGGTTGAAGATTCTGAGTATCTGTCTTTTGATTTGAGTATTGCTTCAGATAATGCTGTAAATATTCATAATATGGTATTGGAAATTAAAAAATTTGTAGATTCTGTTTAAAAAAAGAAATTTTAAGCTAGAATTTAATCTAGCTATTTTGAAGCTTCAAGCATATGTTGTACTGCTTTTAATGATTTGCTTGCAACTTCTTCAGGTACTTTAACTTCAGGAGCTTCATTTTTAAGTGCATCTCTGACTTTTTCTAGTGTATGAAGTTTCATAGTTTCACAGATTGCTCCTTCAAGTAAAGGATACAATTTTTTGCCGGGAATTTCTGCATTTAATCTTGTAATCATGTCAATTTCGGTACCGATTACAAATTCTTCATGGTCGCTTCCAGCAATGAATCTTAACATTCCTCCTGTGGATAATACTTCATCGCATGCTTCCTGAACGTCTTGATTACATTCCGGATGGCAAATTATGATTGCATTAGGGTACTGTTCTCTTTTAAGCTCCACGTCTTCAATATGGAATAATCTGTGAACATAACAATGTCCGCCTTTAGGTGTTGGAATGATTTCTTTATCTATTCTTTTTTGAACATGATTTGCCAAATTGTTGTCCGGTCCAAATAATATTTTGTCTTGTTTTAAGCTTTCGGTTACTTTCACGGCATTTGCAGAAGTACATAATGTATCGGCATGTTGTTTTGCCTCAGCAATACTGTTTACATAAAGTATTACTCCAGCATCAGGATGTTCTTCTTTTGCTTTTAATAATTCTTCTTCAGGTAACATATGGGCCATTGGACATTCAGCATTTAAATCTGGAATAACAATTTTTTTATCAGGATTTAAGATGTATGCTGTTTCTGCCATAAAATCTACACCACAGAATACTACTAAATCTTTATCTTCTATTTCTGAAGCTTTTATACATAATTCTAATGAATCACCTAAAAAATCAGCAATTTCCTGTATTTCTTTTGGCTGATAATTATGTGCAAGAATTATTGCATTTTTTTCTTCTTTCAGCTGCTTTATTTCATCTTGTAGAGAACTCATATTTTCACCTATTCAGTAAATTTTCTTATTTCATTAGTAATTATTATTTTATAGTCATCTTTCTTATTTATGTCTTTTATCCAAAATGATATTTTAACATTTGTTTGTTCAAATGTTATGTTCCTTGCATAAATTCTTGATTTTGGTGTATCTAAAACACCGTCTAATTCATGTATTTTTTCTAGAATATATGTATTAAATTCATCAAGATCAATATTGAGAGGTAATCCTGCCAAGATGTCAATACGGTATTTTTCGGGAGTTTTATATAATATAAATAAATTATTTGTTAATGTTGAATTGGGAATGATGCTTCGAATGCCGCTGTCATCAGTAATTGTTGTTGTTCTTAAATTTATCCTGGTTATTACTCCTTTTTGTTTATTCATCTCAATTGTATCTCCAACTTTGATACTTCTGCCCATTATTAATGTTATTCCAGATAATAAATTGGAAATCAAATCTTTTGCTGCAAGGCTCACAGCAATACCAACAATACCTAAACTTAATAGTGTACCATATAAGTTAATTCCAAATAGATTTAAGACATACATTAAAGACATAAAATAAATAATGACTATAATAATGTCTCGAATGAGATAGACCCCAGTCATATCCTCTTTGAAACGATGGACACTTTCCAATAATCTTGTGATTATTCTTGATACCAATTGTGTTATAATAATAATGGCAAGTATGGTCACTACTGTCTGAATTAGATTTTGAGGAATTTCCATTTTATAACTCCTCCTTCATTAAATCTTCAGCAAGTTCAGTATTTTCAAAAATCTCTCGTGCTTGAGCCAGTAAATCACTGACATCGGTGTATCTGGTACTAATGTGGGTTAATATTAATTTTTTTGAGTTGGAATAAAGTGCAATTTCTGCAGCATCTTTTGAAGTTGAATGAGCATGCAAGTCTGCTTTATCTTTATCTTCAGTTTTATATGTTGATTCATGGATTAAAAGATCTGACTCTTTTGCAAATTCAATCATTTCTTCACAAGGTATTGTATCTCCGGAATATGTTATTTTACGCCCTTTTCTTGGAGGACCTAAAACCTGTTCCGGCTTAATAATTTCACCATTTACCTCAACAGCTATTCCATTATGCAGTTTTCCAAAGTCCGGTCCAACAGGAACACCTAAATCAATTGCTTTTTGACGTAAGAACCTTGGTTTTTTCAGTTCTTCAACAGAATAGGCTAAAGTTAATGTGTTATGCTTAACTCTTTGAGCTTTGATTATATATTCTCTATTTTCAATAATGCTTCCACTGTCAACTTCAATCCATTCTAGTGGAAAATCAAAATTAGGAAAACCCAAACTGGATATTGCATCGCGCAGATTATCCAATCCTTTAGGTCCGTAAATGGTTAATTTAGTTTCACGTCCCCTAAAGCTCATTGACTGTAAAAGTCCAGGAATACCTAAAATGTGGTCTCCATGATAATGAGTAATAAAAATCTTTGAGATTTTCATCGGGCTTATTTTTGCATAAATTAACTGTCTTTGGGTTCCTTCGCCACAATCAAATAATATGGTTTCACCAAATGCTTTAAGCACAATTGAAGGATGGCTTCTTGTATTTGAATGGACTGCAGATGATGTTCCTAAAAATGTAATTTCCATAATTCAATCACTTATTTTATATTGTATTTTAAATATATATTCTATATGATATATTAAATTTTTAGGTGATTTTGTGAATAAAATGCTGGAATATATGCTGGATGAAGATGAGGGTTTTGGTGATATAACCTCAAACAGTGTTATTGATAAAAATGAAGAGATATGTGCATATATTGTTTCAAAAGATGAGGGTATTTTAGCAGGTATTGATGTAGCTAAAGATTTATTTGAATCAAAAAAAGTTAAAGTCTTATTTCACTTGAATGATGGTACTGAAATAAAGAAAGGCGATTTATTAATGTCTCTTCAGGGTAATGCAAGAGATATTTTATTGGTTGAAAGAACTGCCTTGAATTTATTGATGAGAATGAGTGGAGTTGCAAGTGCAGCAAATCAATATGTAAAGTTGGTGGATGAAAAAGTTATTATTGCGGGCACACGTAAAACCCAACCTGCCATTGGTAAATTTGATAAGATGGCTTTACAAGTTGGTGGGGCAGATACTCACAGATTTAGTTTGGATGACATGGTTTTAATTAAAGATAATCATATTGCGGTTGTCGGGTCTCCTCTTGAAGCTCTTAAAAAAGCACAGAAAAACGTAAGCTTTTCTAAAAAAATAGAAATTGAAGTAGAAACTCTTGAAGATGCAGTTTTATGTGTTGAAAATAAAGCAGATATTGTTATGTTGGATAATATGGATGCTTTAAAAGTTGCTGAGGTTCTGGCTGAACTTGAAAAAAGAAATATTCGTCAAAATTCATTAATTGAAATATCTGGCGGAATCAATTTTGAAAATATTTCTGAATATGTAAATCTGGGGGTGGATATAATTTCAATTGGCGCACTAACACATTCCTCAAGAAGTCTTGATTTCAGTTTAAAAGTTGAAAAATAGATTAATTCTTGTATTATTATTTTTAATTAAATTATTTTATTTATTTCATTTTATTTTTTTTTGATAGTTCAAATAGTTAATGGCCTATTTGTATCAATTGAAATAAACTTTTTATTTCTATTTTTTGTTAATTTTTTTATTTATACTTCATAATTTTTACTAAAAAACAAACTTTTAATAATATTGGAAAAGATATTTAATATACATATAATAATTTTATGTTTTTTTATAAATGGTGATTTAATGGTAAAAATAGCTAAATTAGCTTTGGAAGATGGAACTGTTATTAGAGGGGAAGGATTTGGTTATGAAACTACTAAATTAGGCGAACTTGTTTTTTCAACAGGTATGGGTGGTTATACTGAATCTTTGACTGATCCGTCTTTTAAAGGAGAAATATTAATGTCCACTTATCCTTTGGAAGGTAATCATGGGGTAAGTGAAAAATGGTATCAATCTGATAAAATTCAGGTTGAAGGTTTTGTTTGTCGTGAAGTTTGTCGTGAATTGTCTAACTTCGGACCTCAAAAAACTTTAGATGAATTCTTAAAAGAGTTTAAAACTCCAGGTATCAGTGGAATTGATACAAGAGATTTAACTTTAAAAATTCGTGAAAGAGGATCTCTTAAAGCAGCTATTACAACTGAAGATATTGATGATGACAAATTAGTTGAAATGGCTAAATCACAACCAAGTATTGAAGATAAGGATGTTGTGCCTTTAGTTTCAACAAAGGAAATTAAAGTTTTCAACGAAGATGCTGATAAAAAAGTAGCCTTAATTGACTGTGGTGTTAAAAGAAATATTATAAACTCCTTTTTAGAAAGAGATATTGGTGTCGTTTTATTCCCGTATGATACTGATTATAAAACAGTTTTGGATTACTCTCCTTCCGGATTGATGATTACTTCCGGTCCTGGAAACCCTGATAGGGTAGCTGAAACTATTGCAACTATGAAAAAATTATCAAACAGATTACCTATATTTGGTATTTGTATGGGTCAGCAATTAATTGCAAAATCATTCGGTGCAAGGTCATATAAAATGAAATTCGGACACCGTGGTGAAAACCAGCCAGTTAAAGATTTGGCAACTGGAAAAGTATTCATCACATCTCAAAATCATGGTTTCACAATTGATAAGGAATCACTAAAAGAGACTGATTTGGAATTGGCTCAAATTAATTTAAATGATGGAACGCCTGAAGGTATTACTCATAAAGAGTTACCTATGCGCTGTATACAGTACCATCCTGAAGCAGGGCCTGGTCCAAATGATACAAGATACATTTTTGACGAATTTAATCAAATGATGGATGATTATTAGAGGGGATTACATATGCCAGTAGATAAAGATATTAAAAAAGTTTTAATTATTGGTTCTGGACCTATTCAAATTGGACAAGCTGCAGAGTTCGATTATTCAGGATCACAAGCATGTAAATCACTAAGAGAAGAAGGTATAGAAACAGTTCTTGTCAACAGTAATCCTGCTACTATCCAAACTGATATTGATATGGCAGATACTGTTTATACAGAACCATTAACTCCAGAAATTGTTGCTAAAATTATTGAAGAAGAAGAAATAGATGCTATTTTACCAACCATGGGTGGACAAACAGGATTAAATATAGCAACAGGCCTTGGAGACTTAGGATTATTGGAAGGTATTAAGGTTTTAGGATCTGATGTTCAAACTATTAAAGATGTAGAAGACCGTGACCTATTTGCAAATCTTATGGACGATATTGGAGAAAAAATTCCAAAATGTCAGGCTGTTGAAAGTGTTGATGATGCCCTTAAAGCAGTGGAAGATATTGGTTATCCGGTTATTGTAAGGCCCGCTTTCACATTAGGTGGAACTGGTGGTGGAATCGCTCATAATGAAGAAGAATTAATTGAAATTGCTAATCATGGATTGGATATGAGTTTCATTAATCAGGTTCTCATTGATGAATCCGTTCTTGGATGGAAAGAAATAGAATTTGAAGTAATGAGGGATAAGGAAGATACATGTATCATTGTATGTACAATGGAAAATATTGACCCTATGGGAATTCATACAGGAGACAGTGTTGTAGTTGCTCCAATTCAGAATTTATGTGATGAAACCATCCAAAAAATGCGTGACGCATCCATCAAAATTATCAGAGCATTAGGTATTCGTGGAGGATGTAATATTCAATTTGCATTAAATCCTGAAACTGATGAATATAAAGTTATTGAAGTAAATCCACGTGTTTCAAGGAGTAGTGCACTAGCATCTAAAGCTACAGGTTATCCTATTGCTAAAATATCTTCAAAAGTGGCTTTAGGAATGACTTTGGATGAAATCAGAAATGATATTACTAAAGAAACTCCCGCTTCCTTTGAACCTGCTATTGATTATGTTGTAATTAAAATCCCGAGATGGCCATTTGATAAATTTAAAGGAATCAGCCGTCAGGTTGGAGTTCAGATGAAAGCTACCGGTGAGGTAATGGCTATCGGAAGAACTTTTGAAGAAGCATTCCAAAAAGCTCTCAGATCACTTGATATGGGATTCGACGGTTTTGAATATGTTGATTATACTGAAGAAGATTTGGCTAATCCTACTGATTTAATTTATTTCCAGATATATTCTGCTATTAAAGATGGTATGGATATTGATAAAATCAGAGAACTTACTAAAATTGATAATTTCTTCTTATACAAAATCAGAAACATAGTAAACTTTGAAAATGGTGTCACTGAGGATAAATTGGATGATGAATATTACTTAAGAAAAGCTAAACAGCTTGGTTTTTCCAATAAGAGATTGGCTAATTTATCTGGTCAAACTGAAGAATACATTAGAAATTTACTTTCAAGATATAATATTAAGCAATCATATAAAATGGTAGATACGTGTGCAGCAGAATTTGAAGCTAAAACCCCATATTACTACAGTAGTTATGATACAGGTAATGAATTAATATCAACTAACAAGAAAAAAGTAGTGATTTTAGGTGCAGGACCAATTAGAATTGGTCAGGGTATCGAATTTGATTACTGCTGTGTACATTCATCACTTGCTCTAAAAGATGATGGAATTGAAACTATTCTTATCAACAACAACCCTGAAACAGTAAGTACTGATTATGATATTTCAGACAAATTGTTCTTTGAACCTATTACCTTTGAAGATGTAATGGGCGTAATTGACCAGGAAAAACCTGACGGTGTAATTGTACAATTTGGTGGTCAAACATCAATTAACTTAGCTGTACCTCTTGCAAATGCAGGTGTTAAAATATTGGGAACTCCATATGAAAGTATTGACAGGGTTGAAGACAGAGAATTGTTTGCTGATTTATTAGAAAAATTACACATTCATCAAGCACCATATGGAACTGCAAATTCATTTGAAGAAGCTCGTGAAATTGCAGAAAAAATCACATTCCCTGTATTGGTACGTCCATCATATGTAATTGGTGGAAGAGCTATGGAAATTGTTTATGATAACCAGGAGCTTGAAGAATATATGAAAGAAGCTGTAAAAGTTTCTCCAGAACATCCTATTCTTGTTGATAAATTCCTGGAAGATGCGATTGAGTTGGATGTTGATATATTATGTGACGGGGAAGATGTATTTATTGCAGGAATTATGGAACATATTGAAGAAGCTGGAGTTCACTCCGGAGACTCTGCATGTGTAATTCCTCCACAAACCATTCCTGAACATATATTGAATACTATTCGTGAAAATTCAACTAAATTGGCATTGGAATTGGATGTTAAAGGTTTAATGAATATTCAATATGCAGTAAAACTTGATGAGGAAATGGTATATATTATTGAAGCTAACCCTCGTGCAAGTAGAACTGTTCCATTTGTAAGTAAGGCTATTGGTGTGCCACTGGCTAAAGTAGCTACCTGGATTATGGATGGTGCTAAACTCAAAGACTTTGGTTTAACAAAAGAAATCAAAATTGACCATGTTGCAGTTAAAGAATCTGTTTTCCCATTCTTGAAATTGCCTGAATCCGATACTGTTTTAGGTCCTGAAATGAAGTCTACAGGTGAAAGTATAGGTATAGATGAAAGCTTTGGAATGGCATTTTATAAATCCCAACTTTCTGCAGGAATGGATTTACCAAAAGAAGGTAAAATATTCATTAGTGTAAAAGAAGATGACAAGAAGAAAATAAGGCCTATTGCAGGAAAAGCTGCTAATTTAGGATTCAAACTTGTTGCAACTGCAGGTACTGCTGATGCTACTGGTCTTGACAGTGTTGAAAAAGTTAAAAAAGTATCTCAAGGTTCCCCAAATATTAGGGATTCAATTTTAGCAAAAGAAATTGATTTAATTATTAATACTTCTGAAGGTCAACAATCCGCTCAAGATGGTTATATAATCAGACGTTTAGCTATTGAACTTGGTATTCCTTATGTTACCACTTTAGCCGGTGCAAGAGCTGCTCTTAATGCTATTGAAGCTGTTCAAAATAATAAAATCAATGTCAAATCTTTAAATGAATACAATGATGGAGAATAATCATTCTTCATTTTATCTATTTTTTTTAATTTGAATATAAATATTCTTTAATATTAATACCGCATGAAGGGCATTCTTCTTGGTCAATTTTTAGTTTGCTTCTACAATTAGGACAATAATTAAGTTTAACTGTATATTCTTTAGTTAAATCAAGTTTTTTATTCATTTCAATTCTTATGGAAATGTTCTTCTTAAGTGCATTTTCATTCCAATTGTTTTCCATAAGTATTTTTTTATAATAAAATGCTTCTGTCATTGAAGCATAATATCCAAAGGTTTTTTCACCTTTTTGAATATAAAATCCTTTTTTCTTGTGATCAAAAAGAATTTCACCTTCACGTTCCTTTTTGTTTACTTTTATTCCTTTAATTCTTCCTTTTGATCTCTTTTCTGGAAATGGTGGAAGTGTCATGTTTTCGTATTTGTTTTCTAAATCACATTCCACAAGCAAATCGTAATCAAAATTACAGTAAAATAAGGCATCTCTTTCATATAATGCATCGGATAATTTTGTAAACTCTCCATAGTCTTTATTATTGTACTTAATGCGGTATACATTACCGCTTTTAACAATATTCCTGTAAAAGTATCTTATTTCTTGAGAGTTAATTTTAATCATCCTCATTAAATCTTGATGGTAAATGTTAATTATGTTATTGGTGTTTAATAAATTTAATTTAATATGGGATTTGCTATCCCACAAAATTTAAATATTTCCAATTAAAAACTTTTTTTTAATGTTTACTATAACTAATGGAATTATTTTAAGAGGATTAAATCTTGTGCCTGTTAAATCTAACATCACTATTGATGATGGTATTATCATAGATATTTCTAAAGATACCAATGAAGGTAAAATAATTGATGTTGATGGTGCGGTTATTGCTCCTAGTTTTTTAAATGGTCATACTCATATCGGAGATTCCATTATTAAGGATGAGGGTTATGGTCTTTCATTAGGAGAAATGGTTAAACCTCCTAATGGTGTTAAACATCGTGCTTTGGCATCAGTTGAGGATGAAGATATTATTGGGGCTATGAAATTATCCATGTGGGATATGCTTGAATCAGGAACCACTCATTTCATTGATTATAGGGAAGGTGGTCTTAAAGGAGTTAAACTTCTTAAGAAAGCTTCAAAGGATATTCCAATCACACCAATAATTCTTGGTCGAGACGATAGTTTTTATGGTGATGATCCGGATTTGTCAAAGGTAAAATCGCAAATTAGGAAACTTCTAAAAGTTGCTGACGGTATTGCTCCCAGCGGTTTTGGTGAAATTAGTGATGAAGTTGCTAGGTTAATTGTTGATGAATGTAGGAAAGCAGGTAAAATCTCATCAATTCATGTTGCGGAATCTGAATCTACACAGATTGAATCTTTAGAGAAGTTTGATAAAACTGAAATTGAAAGAGGAGTTAACTCTAATTTTAATCAGCTTGTTCACTGTACCAATCCTAAAAATAATGATCTGGTTTTAATTAAAAATTCAAGTGCTAATATTGTTGTCTGTCCGAGAGCTAATGCAACATTGAATGTTGGTGTTGTTCCGTTAAATGAAATGCTGAACCTTGGGATTAGGCCAGTTTTGGGAACGGATAATTTAATGCTTAATAGCCCTAATATGTTTAGAGAATTGGAATTTACACTAAAAATGATGTCAGTAAAATACAATGATTATTTAAATCCTTGTGAACTTTTAAAAATGGCAACAACTAATTCCTGCAATTATATTTTTTCAAAATCTTTCATTGATGTTGGTCAGATTGCACAGTTCAATGTCATAAAGCATTTTTCCAAAAATTATTATTTATCCATAATAAACCGTTCAGAAACAAAAAATATATTATATACTATCAATAGATATTATACTAATAGTATATTAGAACATATATAATAATATATTATTGGAGATGTAAATATGTACAAAAAGATTTTAGTGCCTACTGATGGTTCAGAATTTGCAAAAAAAGCTCAATTACATGCTTTATTCTTGGCTAAGGTTAATGGTGCCGAAATTATTGCATTAAGCGTATCTGAAAATCATTTTATTAGTGGAATTTCCTCTACTGAAGAAGTAGAACAGTTAAATCAAATATTAACTGACTGCTGTAAAGAAGACCTTAAAGAATTCGAAGATATGAACAAAGATGGAATAAAAATTTCTCCGGTCATTAAAGAAGGGTCTCCTGCAAAAGCCATATTGGATGTGGCTTCTGAAGAGGATATTGATTTGATTGTTATTGGTAGTTCCGGTAAATCTGGTTTTGATAGATTTATTTTAGGTAGTGTTAGTGACAAGGTTGTTAATGCTGCTAAATGTCCAGTTTTAGTTGTACATTAATTATTATAATTTTTTCATGTAAAAGAATACATAAGGTGTTTCTAATGATGGTTAAAAGAGTAATGTCTAAAAAAGTTGTTAGTGTTTCTGTTCCTGGAAGCCGTGAAAAAGTTTTAGACTTAATGAGAAAAGAAAATAAAGCAGTTCTTCCTGTTGTTAAAGAGGATAATAATAAATTAGTTGGTGTTGTCACTCGTTCAGATTTAATTAATAATCCTGATGAAGAACAAATTGCAATGTTAATGAGCAGAGATCTTGTTATTGCAAGTCCTGATGAAGATGTTAAAGATGCTGCTAAAAGAATGATTGAAAATGATGTTAGAAGAGTCCCTGTAGTTAATGATGATGGTGAATTAGTCGGAATTATAACTTCTTTTGATATTGTATCTCAGGCTTTAACTAAAATTGATGTTGAAGATGCAGTTGAAAATTATATGATTACTACTGTTCCGACTACCTGGGAAAAAACTCCTTTAAATGTTGCTTTCGAATCAATGAAACAATTCGGTCTTAAATCTATTTTGGCATTAGACGATGATGCACAATTGTCCGGAATTTTAACTGAAACTGATTTCATTGCTGAAAGTGAAATTATTTCTGAAAGAAGTGAACACAGTTCCACTGTTGGTACGGAAGGAGACAAATGGTCCTGGGACAGTACTTCTGTTTTATACATTGAGAAAAATCATTTAAAATTCACTGATAAAGTTGTAAGTGATGTTGCTATAGGTAATGTTGAAGTAGCTAATTCAAAAACTAAAGTTTCTGATTGCGCTAAAAAAATGAAAACATTAAATATTGAGCAAATTCCTGTCATTGGTGTTGAAGGGGATTTAGTAGGTATTGTCAGGGCTAGTGACTTAATTAAAGCTTTAGTTGAATAATTGTGATATAATGGCAGTTAGTCCAGTTTTAGTTATTAAAATTGTTGATGACAGTTCTGTTGGTGTTAGGGCTCGATGGAGAGATGATTATGTTGAACATCATATTGTTTTGAACTCTGTTCTTGCATACTGGTGGGCAAATGACTTACCTCCTGTTGAAAAATTCCTGGAATTATTCGATTCTGTTATTAAAAGAACTATTAATGAACTAACTCCCCATAAATATTTAAGGCTCAAGTATGATGTTAAAGCAGATGATACTTTAGATAAGGCATCTGAAATCGAAATTAACTTAATTGAAGTTGAAGCTGACGATATTGGATTTAAAATTGATGGTAAAACATTAAAATTGAAAGGTCTTAGAAAGCCCTCTGGAAATGAAGAAGAAAAAAAACCATTCAGTACATCTTACAATAGGGTCATGGAGACTCCAGACATCGTTTTAAAAAAATATAGGGAAATGAAAGACAAATAATTATACGTTTCTTCTCATTTGGGGTAAAGTATCCATAAACTCAAACAGAGCTTCATCATAATTTTTGAAATTATGTCCTTCAATTAAACCATTTTTATTTATTGATATTTTTTCTAATTCTATTTTTTCTGAATTTTCAAAAACAATTTTTTTTGTTAGTTTACTTTTTGTATTTTCAAGGTTTATTGTAAATGGCAGTTGGTATTGAAATTGACCATTTTCATAGTCAAGAGTTATGTCCTCGTCATCATCAAGAGGTGACAAATTTAAACAAACTTTTTTATATCCTATTGATTTTAATTCATCGTTAATTTCATTAAATGAATTTTCATTAATAATTTTTGAAAAATCATTTACCTCACATATACTGACTTCATTAAAATCCCTAACTTTTACTAATTCACAGCCACTAATGTCTGAAAGTATTTTTTCACTTTCATTAATTTTTTCAATTTTATCTCTGTCAACTTGTGTGTTGGTTGGAATTCTTGTTGCAAGGCATGTTGTTGATCTTGAATACTCAATATTGTTTTTATTCAGATACTCATGAATTTCTTTTGATGTTAATTTTGCATCCATTAATGGAGTATTGAAATTCATTTTATATGTAATTAGAATTCCTGGTCTGTCAATTACCAAATCGCTTATATTATTTCCATCACAAATAAAATCAAAGCCATTAGCTATTGCACATTCTTTAATTTTGTCATACATTAAGTTTCTGCAGGAATGGCATCTGCTGGGTAAATTTTTTAAGAATTCTTCATCTTCATAAAAGTCAATATCAATAACGTGGTGTTTGATGTTAAATTCTTGGGCTGTATTCTGTGTATGTTTAATGAAGTTGTCAGGAAACAGATGATTATCAATTGTTATTGCTAATACATCGCTGCTGACTTTGGATGCAAGATAAGCTATTAATGTACTGTCTGCTCCACCAGAAAATCCGATTGCTACTTTTTTGTCCTTTAAAATATCTTTGACAATTTCGATTTTATCTTCTAAGGTCATTGTATCATATTCTTAATATATTTTATTAATTCCTTGGCATCTTCTTTTTTAATGTCAACAGAAGTGCGAATAAAATTAATCAACTGGCCTTTGGTTTCATCGTCTAAATCAGATTCATTTAATGTTTGTGAATAGTTTCTTTTAGGATAAAAAGTAGATTTTGCAATTTTTATCAGTTCATCTTTTTCATCTTGTGTTATAATGTTTTCATTTACTGCATTTGTAAAGACATAATCCATGTTAATCAACGGTTCGGATAATGCTTCCAGACTTTCGCTATCAAGCATTACTGCCACATCGTCATCGGATGCCACTTTTCCTGTTGCATATTGCTCATATACATAACCGATACCTATCATTCCCAAACTGTCAAGCTCGGAAGCTCTTAAGGCACCCATACTGGATGAGCCAACAACAGTAATTCCATTATTGATAACATTTAAAATTTCCTTATGGCCAACAGAGGAATTTTGATGAAAAACCCCATCAATTATTCCAATAATGTCAGGATTTTTCTTCAATGCCTGGCCTAAATCTCCTCTTTTAATTGGCCTTTCATAAATTACTTCAACATCATCATGTGAATCCAGAATTTCTCTTGCTTCGTCAAATGACAAAGATAATCCTGTATAAATTATAATTTTAACCATAAAATCATACTCTTAAAAATCTGTATCCTGCACGGCTTTGATCAATTGAATATAATTCCATTGTTGGAATGATAACTCTTACAACATTAACATCCAGTTCCGGACGTGTTAAATCATAGTATAGGACATGCTCTATTTCATTTGCTTTCAATTCATTCAAAACAATATCAATATCCTTGGTTATGGAATCTGTACTATTATTTTTAATATCGCTTAGAGCAATTTTTTCATCTTCTTCCTGGAAGTAGTGTTTGTTAATGCGCTTCATACGTTCGTAACCTGCTGTTCTTGCAAAATCAGCTCTAACAGTATCTTCACGAGCACCATGAATCTGTGTTGCTCTGCTTTGGGCTACTTCAGTCAATGCTCTTAAGATTGCAACTTCAGGATCTAAATGCGTGCCTATACCTAACGTTAAAAGTCCTGCATCTTTTAACAATGTATCGTCAGCGGATGCAGCTATTGTCGGAACATTAATATCTGCCGTCAAATCCATTAACTTAATGTTGATTTTATTTTCACTGAATTTTAAGAGGGCATCATTAACAACATCACTTTCAATGCTGTCCAAATCAATCTGGGAAGAATTTTTATGGGTTAACTCAAAGATACTCCATGCATCCCTTTCAATAACTTCAAACATTCCATGCAATAGGGCTTCGTCCAGGCTATTTCCGGAAGCAAGACCATTTGTATTGGATTTGAATAAACTTTGAACGGTATTGTCGTTGGAAACATAAGGATGATAAATTGCATTGGATGGAACATAATAATCTTCACCACTAATTAAATCATGGCAGATATTCCATTCAAGATTTAATGAATCGATATTTTCTTTTTTGAAGTCTTTAGGCAAGTTCAATGTTTCAATATCAATTACATTGCCTTTAGTGAAAATTTCAGATATGCTTCCAGTAACGGTATTTTCATTTTGCTTTTCTGCAGAATATCTCTCAAAACCTTCCATCATTGCAGATGCTTTTGCATGTTCCACACTTATTCCTTTACCTCCGTAAATACTGATTGCACCATCCTGTGAAGTTGGTCTGATGGCTGAAAAAACCGGCAGTCCAATCCTATCTAAATGTGTGATTTCAGTAATACGGGTAATGCCTGCAATTTTACATTTATCCTCATTATTTTCAATTGTTTGACTTGGTGGAATAATCCTGTGAGTTCCTTTAAAATATTTGATTTCTTTTGATGTCATTTTATAATCCCAGTATCATTCTAATTATATTTTCAGCGCCTATTGTCATTGATAAATATGTCATGATTCCGGCAATACCAATGGTAATAATCCATATTATAACATTCCATCTTAATACTTTGGATCCGTCCAGATTCCAAATTGGAATCAAATTGAAAACAGCCAAATAGCTGTTGGTTTGAAAACCTAAGCAGCATGTGATGAATATAAATTGCATTGTGGAATTGTAATGTGCCGGTCCATAGATGGATGCACCAATAAGTAAAAATATTAGTGCAAGAACAATATTAACAACAGGACCTGCAACTGATATTATTCCGTTTATTCTATCGTCCAAATAATTTCCTGCATATGTATAAACTGCACCGGGTGCTGCAAATACAAAACCGAAAAATGAGGATATCAAAGCAAAAATCACTCCTGCGGGCCATAATTTAAATTCAGCCCAATAACCATAATGCATTGAAGTAAATTTATGGCCTAATTCGTGCAATATAAAACCTAAACCCAATCCAATCATTACAATAGGAAAAATGCTTTTTAGGATTTCAACATTTCGACCAGAATATAAAATTGAAAAACTTAGAGAAATAAAAATAAATGCTATAATCAAATCTCTTATTTCACTTGTTGTTATTTTAAACATACTTTTTAAATATCTAATTCTATATATAAAAGTTTTTTCTAAATAATTAATTATGGATTATAATAAACTGCATTTAGATAATATTTTAAAAGATATGGAAAAAGACGATAATCAAGCTTATATGCTCACAAAATTTACAAATATTCAATATATTTCTAATTATAAGCCAACCAGTTTTGCTTTTTGTATAATAAAAGATAATCCAATTATTTATGCATCAAAAATGGATATGGAAATTGCAAAAAGAGACTCTTCAATCGAAGTAAAGGAATTTGAAAAATTTGAAACAATGATTGGGGAAATTAAAAAAGAAGGGATTAAAAATCTTGCTATTGAACCGAGTTTGGTCTACAGCACATATGAAAAGTTCAAGGATGATTTCAATATTGAATCAAAAAATTATATTGAAACGCAGAGGATGATTAAAACGCCTGCTGAAATTAAAAATATTGAAAAAGCCACTGAAATTGCACAGACGGCTTTTCAACAGTTGGATGTTTCTTCAAGGGATGAAACAGAAGATGTTCTTGCTTTTGATTTGGTCAGGTTAATGATAGAAAATGGAGCATCCTCCGAGTCTTTTGATACAATTCTTCTAAGTGGATCCAATACAAGTCTTCCTCATTCCATACCTGAGCATAAAACATTAGAAACTCCAATACTTATTGACTGGGGAGCTAAATATAATGGATATTGTTCAGATAATACAAGAACAATTGTTTATACAGAAAAAGAGCATGAAATATTTGATATTGTTAAAGAATCTCATGATAAGGCCATCAAAGCAATTAAACCTGGACTTAAATGCTGTGAAATCGATAAGGTTTCAAGGGATATTATTGCAGAATATGGTTATGGCGATCAGTTTATTCACTCAACAGGCCATAGTTTGGGATTAGATATTCATGAAACTCCAGGATTTTCAATGAAAGATGATACTCCTATTGAAAAGGGGATGGTAATAACGGTAGAGCCTGGAATATATCTTGAAGGTGAATTTGGTGTTCGTTTGGAAGATACTGTAGTTATTGGAAGTAAAGCCAAAATAATTGGTGATTTGCCTTTGGTTTTATAAATAGTGTTTTATTTTTCACACTTTTTTTTTAATAAGAAATAATTAAAAAAGAAAAAAGAAAATTAAATTGAAACATCAGTTTTTGTAAAGTAAATGTAAGAAACAGCTAATCCAATAAGGAATGTGGCCAAAATAATGCTGTATGATGCTATAATACTTACACTATATTCTACTATTTCGCCAGATGCAATTAAATATGGGCTTACCCATGGTATGAATGGCGCCCAGTTTTGTCCATAAATCATAATATTGATTAATCCTAAACTAGCACCTCCAATCATTGCAGGCACCATATTTGTAATGAATAGTGAAATGAATACAAATGGGGAAAAAGCCATAAATAAAAGAAAATTGGCAAATAATAGTTGACCAAAACTAGTTATAAATAGTTTTAATGTAAATCCATCAAGTCCTGCAATAAAACCCAAAATAACTGTTGATAAACTTGTCACTAATGTTAAAATCGCAATCCATATTAAAAACATGACGTATTTGCTTATTAGGAATTTTCCTTTTGATATTGGTATAGTTAGCATTGTTTTTAATGTATGCTCATTATATTCTCTTCCAAATAGGTAAGATATTATTATTGCAAATAGTAAAACTGCAAATAATGCAGACATATACATATTTATATTTGTGAAAAACGCTTCAAATGTTCCTTCTTCACCAAATACCGTAACAGCAATAAACATTAAAAAAGCAGGGATAATAGCCCCGATTATACTTAATGAAAATATATTTGATCTTTTCAGTTTTAAAAATTCCATTTGAATAATAGTTAACATTGTATCACTCCCTAATCAAATTTAATTATTAGATATGAATCTTGTAAAATACTCTTCTAAGTTTTCTTCGCACAGATTTACTTTTTTTACATCAATGCCGGAATTAACAAATAATGAATTAAATTTATCCCTTAGTTCTAAATGGGAATATAAATAAATTGTTCCATATTCATTAAATGTAAAATCTATGTTTTCCTTCAGTTCTAGTTTTTTAAGAATTTTAACAGCTAAATTGGTATCTGATACTTGAAATTCAACATATTTGTCTAATTTTTTCAATAAATCTTTTCTTGATATTTCTTCAATTAAAACTCCTTTATCCATAAAACCAATGACATCAGCAATGTTTTCTATTTCACTTAAGATATGGCTTGAAATTAATATTGTTATCCCATATTCATGTGCTAATTTTTTGAGCAATGTCCTGATTTCTTTAATTCCAAATGGATCAAGACCATTAATAGGTTCATCTAATATTAATAAACTAGGATTGTGCATAATTGCCGCAGCTATTCCTAAACGTTGCTTCATGCCTAATGAAAAATCTTTAAATTTCTTTGATTTTTCATTTTCTAAATTAACCATTTCAAGAACTAAATTAATATTTTGAGGATTGTAGTTTCCTCTTATTTTAGAAATAATTTTTAAATTTTCATATGCAGTTAAATTTTCATAAAATCCTGGAGTTTCGATAATGGAACCTATATTTGAATATATTTCTTTTGAATATTTTTTAGGGTCTTTTCCAAAAAGAAATATTTCACCGCTGCTTGGATATGTAAGATTTAGAATCATACACATCGTTGTAGTTTTTCCAGCTCCATTTTTTCCTAAAAGTCCATAAATTGTTCCTTTTTCAACATGCATATTGATAGAATTAACGACAAGGTTGTTTGAATATTTTTTTGATAATTGATTTGTTTCGATAACGTAGTCTACCATAATTAAAATCTCCCATAATCTATTCTAAAAAAGAAAATTTGAATGTTTTAAACATTCTAATTATTTAATCGATTCTCTGTATATTGATCCACAAACTCTGTTTAGAAACACTCCGAAATAAGAATTTATAAATAATCCTGAAATTATTGATATGAATGTTAATACGATAAAAACTTGATTATTAATAGTTGATGTAAATAATACTGTTAAAAAGCCCAATATTAATCCAGCAGCGCTCATAATAATCATATAAATTATTGATGTAAAGATGATTATTCCAATGTATTTTCCACATCCCAAATTTGAAATATTATTAATTATTTCTCTTAAATCAAAACCTTTAGCTATATTATCATGTGCAATCATATTGTTCAGCGCCATAATTTGGATAAAAAACGCAATTATGAATAGTATCATTGAAATTATAAATATGACTGAAAGTATTGAAGAGTTATGTACTAATGCTATCCCGACTGATAATATTATGGCAGGAATGATATTGTATGCTAAGGCAACAATGAAATATTTTATTCCTTTTTTAAATATATTTAATATATCATCAAATCCTGGAAGGCTTTCTTTTTTTTCAATCGAGAATTTAACTATATCATATTCGTATCCCAATATAAATAATATGATAATAAAGCTAATAATTGCTAAAATGGTTATAGTATAAACTTCTCCTGAAGGTAATTGTGAAAATTTTAGGGATAGTACCCCACCATTCCTTTTTTCAAGTATTCTTAAAGTGGCTCTATATAAATCTAGAGATTTAAAAGAAATAAATAATGATATTACATTAAGAATTGAAAACAATATGCCGAAGCTTAAAACCTTTTTTATATCTTTAAATGGATATTTCAAACCATCTACAACACAATCAGTTATGCTTACCATTTAATCACCTTATATCTGCATTGAGTATAATAATCCGATTGATCTTGCATTGAATATACTTAGATATGGCCCTACAATGAACATGGTTATTGCTGAGTTAACTAGTGCTCCTAATAGGAATATGCCTCCTGCGTCAACACCTAAAATTGAACCGGAAATACCAAATACTGTAAATATTATTCCAATAATTGCAGTTACAGCAAAGGATAGGACTAAAGATATGATTATTAATCCAATGTAGGTTATAATACATTCAAACCATCCTATTTCATCAGTAACTTTTTTCAATTCACTTAAAGCAAATGCCTTACCTAATAATCCGTCATGGTATGTCATGTGGCATAAGCCCATTTGTGCCATTAAACATGCAAATATGCCTGCAATAAATGTTATTAAACATCCGATAACCATTAATGCAGAAGAGAGCGCACCGGTTAGTTGTCCAGCAATTACTACAAATATTAGAAATATGATTGCAGGTAAGATTAAATATACAATTTCTACTATGACAACTTTTACCCCGTCAACAAACATGCTTATTAAATCATCAAAATCTGGCAATGGATCTTTACCATTAATAACTCCGTGTACAGCTTGATTAATAACTCTATAATTATATCCTGTAATTAAAAACGCAGGTATTAATAAGAAACTAAACAAACAAAGTATCCCTAATATTATTAAAGTTTTCCAGTCTTTTGCTGAATATTCAAATGCATCCTTATATATGTCTAAAATCATTTTTCTCACCTTGAATAATTATCATCGAAAATAAATATCTCTTCAATGACGAAATATTGCTCTTCATTATCTTTAAAGATCATTTCATTAAAAACTTGGGTTATATCGTATGCTAGAAATAAAGATGGATTGTATTTACCATTTTCGAGTGAATTAATGGTTTGTCTTGTGACTCCAACTTTATCTCCAAGTTCTTTTTGGCTCATTTTGAGTTCTTGTCTTAAATATTTAATCCTTGTTCTCATAGTAGCCCACTAATTAATTAATTTTTGCAAAAAGTATTTAAGTAATGAAGTAATCTTGTTAAAATTTGATTACTTATGTTAATGTTATATGACACAGTATATAAATTTTATGGTTTTTGGTCATGTAAAAATTAATCTTCCGAAAAATATTACAGAAATGATTTTTTAATCAAGTTTATCAAAACAAGTTAAATATTAATTTCAATGGCTAAAGGTCAATATTTCAAAAAATAATTTAGTTTCGAATATTTTGGTAAAAATATTCAAAACTTTTTTCCTTGGAATTATCCTCCGCCAGGAATTGTGTATTTATCATTCACTCCATAAAATATTCCTGATCCTTTTCTTTTGTGACTGACATTCAACAATGCATTGTTGAATATTATATTTAATAATTTAAATCCGTCTTTATCAATGAAATCAGTTAATGGGGTGTTATTTTCTCTTATTTTCAATGCATCTTTTTCAATATCAAAGCATGATGCATAGAGTATTTGAATTGAATTTTCATCAGCGGATTCCGGAGGGTATTTTTCTGTTAAATCTTGTGATTTTAAATAATCTTGGAAGTTTTCCCATTCTTTTTTAAGCTCTTTTCCTTTGCCTGTTAATTTGCCGTTTTCTAAAATGTCTCTGTAATTTTCACCGTCATAGGCATTTTCTTTTTCAATGGCATTAGCATATTCCTCAAGGCCGCTTTCAAATTTATTTGCTATTGAACTAATGTTGGTTTGTTTTGCCATACTTTTTAAGTTGAATTTTTTATTTTTATTCAAATTTTTAAGTAATCTTATGGCCAATGTTTCGGAAGTTTTCAACTCACCTTTATTTACAATTCTAAGTGTTATTTTTTTCATGACTTCCATATCTTCGGGTGTTAATTTTTTACCCACTTCATAGGAATCAGTTAAACCAATGTCACATTTGATTTGATTCTGATTGATTAAATCAAGTACAGTAAGTGATAATGTTTTAATTGTTATATCATTACTTTTTGTAAATAATATGGGAATCATTGAATAGGAATCATCACTAGGAGGATTTTTAATTTTTTCATTTACTTCATTTTTAGTATTAAATCCTAACATATTATTCCCTCCAATAATGGTTTTATTCATCAT
>ONIK01000126.1 GCA_900317865.1 uncultured Methanobrevibacter sp.
TCAATTCCGCGACTGATAATTCAATCATTTCAGCCGTTAACTTCACTTATTTTAAAGATTTTTCAATTTAATCACTACCAATATCATAATTCATATAATATAATGCCTAACATTAGTTGAAGTTACACCGAAGACATCATTACTTCATATTAGTATACTTTTTCTGAAAAAGTATGAAATTTGCATTTGTTAATATATTTTGGGCGTTTATTGAACATGCCCCATATTTGTTTTATAGATTGAATTATTCTTTGTTTATTTAAATTTCATTGAATTAACCGTATTTAGTTCTTATTTTAGATATTAACCTATTTATTAATGCAAGTAAGCACTTACATTCGAAAAGCTTTATATACTATATAATTAAAAAAAGTATACGGAAATAAAAAATGTATTCTTTTCATGTCAATGAATAGATGCAAAAATGTGTTGTGATATTATGAAAGAGTTTAAAATAATTGCAATATTGTGTTTCATTTTAATATTATTTGTTGGTTTAGGATCTGTATCCGCAGCAGATAATGGAAACAATGTAACTGTTGGCGATATGGTTCATATGGAAAATAATACCATATCCGATGAAATTTCTATTGAAGATTCTTCTTTAAATGGCAAAGTTGGTAATTTTGAGAATTTGAAAAATGAAATTGACAACCTTAAACCAGGCGATACTTTAAACTTAAAAAAGGATTATTGCTATAAAATCAATGATAATTATGACCGTGGTGATAATTCAGCAATAAAAATATCAACTAATAACGTAACCATCAACGGTAATGGCCATACTATCAGCGGAGATAATAAAGCGGTTATCTTTAATGTATTGGGAAACAATGTTAAAATTCATAATGTAACTTTTATTAATGGAAAATTTGACAGCAGTATTGTTAAAGAATCAAAGATCATTACTAAAGAGACTAAAGAGAAAACCTATTCAGGAACTCCTCAGGGAATTCATTATAAAAATCCGACTATTATAACTCCTAATTTAAATAGAAAACATGAAATTATTGATGAAAGCGGTGAAAGTGCTCTTCGCTGGTCTGGAAACCACGGTGTTCTTTCAGATTGTAATTTTATTGGAAATACTGCTCTTAATGGTGGTGCTCTTAGCTGGAGAGGAAATAACGGCTTAATTACCAATTGTAGTTTTTTAAATAATAATGCCCGTGCTGTCGGCGGCGCAATTATTATTTCAGGTACCAACAATACGATCTCCAAATCAACATTTAAAAATTCCCACTCACGATACACAAACGACGTAATCTTTGTTGATTTAAAATATAAAAATTGTACAATCACAGATTGTTTATTTGATGATTCCAACCCAATTATGGATGCAAAAATATATAATATTAGTGGTAATTATTTAAAACATGAGTTTAAAGCCAAAATTGGACAAAAAGACATTGACTTAATCCCATTAATATATAAAGTAACAGTCAACAATTCAACTCTTAAATACAATGATGATATTTCTTACAGTATTTCCGGGAATAATGCTTGCCGTATTTTTACTATAAATTCAAAAATACAAAACGGACATATTGAATGCACTTATCAATTTAATAATGCAAATGGATTGAATGACATTTATAAAAAGTTATTGGCTAAAAATTATGAGAAAAATACTGATATAACAGTGACCGTCAATAATGCCAATGAATATAAAAATATAATTAAATATAAATCTGAAAAAGGCCACAACACATTAAACATTACAGCAAACATTCCATTAAGCGTTTATAATTTGTATTCTAATTTTAATATGTTTGATGAAATTCATTTAAATAATATAGGAACTTTTAATGATTTAGCTTGTGAAATTAACAATCTTCACCCAGGAGCTACTTTAAATTTAACCAAAAATTATTATTACAATGAAAAAACTGATAAACATCACATAAACATTAATACAGATAATATTACTATCAACGGTAATGGCTATGTTATTGACGGAATGCGAAAACATGCAGTGATTAATGTATCCGGAAATAATATTGAAATAAGCAATTTAACTTTCATAAATGCAAATAACAGTCAAGTTAATGACAGCATGATTTCCTGGAATGGTGATAACGGTGTTCTTTCAAATTGTAACTTATGGAAAAACGTTGCAGTTAATGGAGGTGCTGTCAACTGGAAAGGAAATAACGGTTTAATAAACCAGTGCAGTTTTATAAATAATGCTGCCAATGCGGGCGGTGCAGTTTATGTTAACGGTTTAAATAACAGAATTTATAAATCCGAATTCCACAACTGTTATTCCAAATTAGCCTATGAGGCCATTTTCGTTGAATGCGGAATTGAAAACTGCAACATATCTTCCTGTTCATTCAATAATGTTATTCCAGTATTTGATAACTTATTAAATTGCAACATGGAAAATAATGCATCAACTTTCGACGAACTTGACTCTTTAGTTAACAATCTTCATCCTGGCGATGTCATCAACATCACCAAAGATTATTATTACAACGGATCCGGCGCAAATATAATCAGAATAAATACTGATAATGTAACAATTAACGGTAACGGACACATCATTAACGGAATGAATCAGTTTGCAGTCTTTAATGTAACCGGAAACAATGTTAAAATCTATAATTTAACTTTCATCAATAATAAAAACACTGATGTGAAAGTAATCAGCAGCTCCAGATGGAAAAATATTACCTATAACAGAGGATGCAGCGCCATCTGCTGGTATGGTGATGAAGGTGTTCTTTCAGATTGTAATTTCATTGGAAATACAGCAGTTAACGGTGGTGCAGTTGCATGGATGGGAAACAAAGGTTTAATTAATCACTGTATATTCATAAATAACACTGCCAGCGGTGTTGGCGGTGCAATATACGTTGTCGGAATAAATAACAAAATTACCAATACAGTATTTAGAAATTCCTCTTCAAAATTGACTTGCGAAGCAATTTTTATTGCTTGCGGTTATAAAAACTTTAACATTTCCCAATGTATGAACAACAATAAGATTTCTGTTATTGACGGTAATTTATCCGGCATTAATGTAGATTATTTACATTATAGTGTTTATCAAGATATTGCCGGTGAAAAAATTGATTTAGTTGGAACAATTTATAAGGCCATAATGTTTAATTCAGTATTAAAGTATAATGAAAACATAACTTATGGATTCGTTTACAGCAATGACACTTTCCTCCTCAGTATTAATGGAAAATTAAATAATGGAGAATATCTTATTAACTACGAATATCGCTTTGCCAATGTAACTTATTCATGGAATAAAATTTTCAATGATTTACTAAAACATTCCACTACCGGATATAATAAAACAATATCCGTTGTTAAAAATGCATATGTTAAAAACAGTGCTGATTATAATGATATTATTCATTTAAAGAAATCCGATACTGTTAAATATTTGTCTGGAAGAGGTATTAATGTTACTGATGCGGATATTACTTTAAATGTTACATTTGCAGGTAAATTATCCATAGTGACCAGTGAAACATGGAATGTCCACAAAAGCGGTTATGATGTTATTCATGTAAACGGTCAAA
>ONIK01000017.1 GCA_900317865.1 uncultured Methanobrevibacter sp.
CGCTGTGATATGCCTTATATTTGTATTTGCCATTGTTTAGTTTGAGGAGGTCATATGTGGTCTGGCCGTTATTGTCAGTTACAAGGGTAACGTTTTCAATTAATTTGTCGTTTGAATCATATATTTCTATTGTGATGTTTTGACCTGCTTCTTTATTGGATCTTGATGGTTTGATAGCGGAATTTCCTGTGTTGTTGATTCCATTTGCACTCCAATAGGTCACATTGGTAAATGTAACTTCGGCATCATCTCTTGAATAGATTGCGTTTAAAAGGTTATTCTGGCCTGTGAAAATAATTGTAATATTATTTTCATTTTTGGTTACTTGTAAATCTTTTGCATTTGCCCTGTTATTTAAGAAAATAGAATTAGAAATAGTTAATGTATCTGTAGAAGGATATTTATAGAAATAAATTGCAGAACCAGTAACTGCTTTATTGCCAGTAAAATTACAATTTGTTACAGTAGATCCTTTAGTATGATAGTTATAAAAGTAAATCGCTCCTCCATTACCTGACGCAGTGTTGTTAGTAAAATTACAATTTGTTACATTACAATCTTTCCAGATGTAAACTGCACCACCATCTTTTGATGTGTTGTTAGTAAAATTACAATTTGTTACAATAGCATAATTTTCGAAGTAAACTGCACCACCATAACTAGAAGAACCAGTTGCTTTGTTATCAGTAAAATTACAATTTCTTACATTACCAGAAGACATGTAGATAGCACCACCATAACTAGAAGAACCAGTTGCTGTGTTGTTAATAAAATTACAATTTGTTACATTACAATCATAATAGAAGAAAACTGCACCACCATGTCTGGTTGCTGTGTTGTTAATAAAATTACAATTTGTCACTTCACCAGAATACATCATGATAGCACCACCTTGGCTATCATCTCCAGTTGCTTTGTTGTTAGTAAAATTACAATTTGTCACTTCACCATCTTCATTGAAGTAAACTGCACCACCGTCCCCAGTTGCTGTGTTGTTAGTAAAATTACAATTTTCAACAGTACCCAATTGATTAAAGTAAATTGCTCCACCATCATCATTATAGTTTGCATTTTTAATGGTTAGATTTTTAATTGTTACTCCTGCTGTCGTTATATAAAATGCTCTGTGCCCTGATTTGGCCATGTCAATAACTGCGCCGTTACCATCAATTACACGAGAAGTGGTGATTTCGATGGTGTCGCCGTCACTTTCAGCATAAGTGTAATTGCCTTTAATTAAGGTTATGTTTCCGCCAGAGTTAATCTGTTCTCTTAAGTAAGTGTAGGTGTATTCACCAGCGCTTAATATATTAACATCATTTTCCATACTCAAAATTTCATTTCCATTTGTAGATGCTATTTGTGTATTGTTTGTATTAATATCAGTCGCGCTAACTGAACTGATTAAAAGAAACAATAGTACGACCAGAAATATTGTAATAATGTGCTTTTTTAATTTCATTTACTTTTTCTCCAGGTTTGAATAGTTATTCTGATAAAAAATGTTTTATGCTTTATAAACAGTCTTAAAAGGGGACTGATTTTTGAATAAAACATTTTATTTGATTAAAAATTTATCAAAAAATATATTTATATGTATTGATTTGTTTTTTTTGAAATATATTCTGCATTTATTATTATGGAAGTTTGCTTTGAAAAGTAGTTGATATATGCATTAATGAAGTTTTAATATGGGATTGGCTTGGTGGGGGAGTGTTAATTTATTGTTAACTGGAAGATTTTGAATTTTTTCAAAGTCATTAAATTTTACTTTATTGAAGTAATATTTACTTAAAACGGTTAAATTGTACGATTTTATATCAAAAAACTTATATTTGTCCTTTTTTATAAATAATATTGGTGATTTGATGGATAATAATGCTCAAGCATCAGCTGAATTAATATTATTGTTTGGTGGAATTATGGTTGTTGTTTTACTCGCAATCTATATGTATAAGGTATATGTAATGGATTTGGGTGGTGAAATACAGTCAAAAGAAGTCAATGAATTTAATGCTAAACTGGAAGAAATATCTGAGATTTTTACTTGATTTGACGTTTTGAAAAGTACCATAATGAAGGTATTGAAATTAAACAGAATAATGTTATTGCCGGAGGATAAACAAAATAACCTATAATAAAACCAATCACCATTATTCCTAAAGTATAATAAAGTGGTTTATTTGATTTTAATGCAACTTGAAGTGCTATATTTGCCTTATCTGAATTTTTCAGTTCATTGGCTACAAAAACAGATATTACACCACAGGCTATAAAATCAAGCCCGTATGCTGCATGAGCAATAAATGAATCGAAATTCTCAGCAACAAATATTGTAAGATAAGGGAGTAATGATAATATGAATAATGACAATCCTATATACCAAATAACTTTAGAATTGACTTTATTTACAATGCTGAATAGGTTGTTGTTATAATTCCAGAAATTAAATACTACTAAGAAACTTAAAGCATATATTATAAAGTCTAGACGCACTTCAAAGAGAGCTTCCCAACTGCCGTTTGATGCCATCGGTATTTCCAATACAATTATTGTTAGGATAATAGCTAAAATTGCATCTATCAGTGCTTCAAACCTTTCAGTTTCCATCGTCAGCCCTCCATCCGATATATATCCACATTAATACTGCAATCAGACATGAAATATATATTCCTGGCTTAAAAATTGTATAAGTTAAGATAAAACCTAAAATAATTATTATTAATGGAGATGCCTGATAATAGGTGCTTTTATCAGTTTCCTGCAGTTCTTTATTGTATGGATTACTCCTATATACTGCTTTTATGGATAAAAGATAAAGAATATTTGTTGAAACAAATATTAGACCAAACATTGTTTCGGCAGGAATGGAATTAACATTTTGTGCAACCCAAATAGTAAAATAGGGAACTAATGATATGATAAATGTCATTATTCCAAAAATCCAAACTACGGAGTTGTCAATATTTTCAACTTTTTTGAATAGATTATGATTATTAAACCATATATTGAATAATGTTAAAAAACTAATCAGATAAGCTAGATATGAAACTCTCAAATCCCATATTGCAGATAATGTAGGTTCTGCCGGCTGGGAAATCTTTAAAACTAAAATTGTAATTATGATTGCTATGATTGCATCGATGAATGTTTCAAATCTATTGGTTTGCATGATATTAATGATTATAAATTTTAAAATATAAATAGTTAAACAAGGTGATTGAAATGGATATGTTAATCAATGGTGAACATGTAAGTGATATGGATAGTGAGGATGTTATTAATCCTTTTAATGGTGAAGTAATAGATAGTGTTCCTATTTCTCATCTGAATAATGTTGATAAGGCAATCCTTGCAGCAAATAATGCTAAAAAGTCTTTACAGGAAATGTCTGCTTTTAAAATATCTAATAAATTATACAATGTCTGTGAAAAACTGAAAGAAAAAAAGGATGAATTTGCAGAGTTATTGACAATGGAAGTTGGAAAGCCAATCAATGAATCCTATGTTGAATTGGACAGGTCAATTGAAACATTAAAGCTTGCAGCAGAAGAGGCTAAAAGGATTTATGGTGAATCAGTTCCTCTGGATGCTGGATTGAATGGAAAAGGATTTTTTGCATTTACACAAAGATTGCCGTTGGGAGTTGTTGCAGCAATTACTCCATTTAACTATCCCCTAAATTTAACTATTCATAAAATCGCACCAGCTATTGCCTGTAAAAATACTGTTATTATTAAACCTCCAACTGAGGCTCCGTTGACAGTTATGAAATTTGCAGAACTTGTTGATGAGGAATTTCCTGCAGGAGTCATTAATGTAATCACGGGATACGGTTCAGAAGTGGGGGATGCTTTGGTTGCATCTGATAAAATTGATAAAATCTCTTTTACCGGAAGTGTGATGACTGGACTGATGATATCCCAAAGGGCAGGAATGAAAAAAGTAACTCTTGAGCTTGGAGGAAATGATCCGCTGGTTGTTTTGGATGATGCTGATGTTGGCGCTGCGGTAAAAGGTGTTATTAACGGAGCATACTTAAATGCCGGTCAGGTCTGCATGGGGGTTAAAAGGATAATTGTTCAGGAAGGAATCTATGAGGAATTCAAAGCAAAGCTTGTTAAGGAAACATCCAAAATTAAAATGGGAAATCCGATGGACACGTCAACACAGCTTGGAACATTAATCAGTGAAAAAGCGGCAATTCATGTTGAAGAAAGTGTTAATAATGCAGTCAAGGATGGTGCTGAAATACTGATTGGCGGAAAAAGGGACGGTGCATTTTATGAAGCTACAGTAGTTGATAAGGTCACGCAGGATATGGATTTGGTAGCTAATGAAACTTTTGGTCCTATTGCGCCATTATTGAAAGTTAAAACTGTTGATGAAGCAATCCAAATTGCAAACGCTACAGAATATGGTCTTCAGGCGGGAGTATTTACAGAAAACTATAGGAATGCTTTGAAATGTGCTAATGAAATTGAAGCAGGAACCGTATTTGTAAATAAGCAGTCAACATTCAGGACAGATAACATGCCATTCGGAGGATTTAAAAATAGTGGCTGTGGAAAAGAAGGAATCAAATATGCTGTTGAAGAAATGACTAAAACAAAGTTGATTGGACTAAATTTAAGATAGTTCATATGTATGTGCTTTTTTGCACGATTTTTTTTCATTTTTTTTTACATATTGCATATTTAATTCATAATATATTGTTTAATTTTCTCATTATCATATATTTTATTAATGTCTTTATAAAAATAACTTATTATATAATTAATTTATGGGAGGAATATTTTGAAAAAAAGATTTTTATTCTTAATTTTAATCATGTTCTTCATTTCTATTTCGTTAGTAAGTGCGCAAGAAATAGATAATGATTTCATCATTGAACAGAATAATGAAACAGGTTCTTTTAGTGAACTTCAAATAAATATTGATTCTATTGAAGATTCTGGAAATTTAAATTTAAGTAAAGACTATAAAGCGGATTCTCTTAAAAGAATGGTCATAACTAAATCTATTAATATCGATGGGAATAATCATGTTCTTAATGGATTGAATCAATCGGCTATTTTTCGGGTATTTGATTCCGATGTAGTTTTAAGAAATATTAATTTTATTAATGGTTTTAGCGAAGACAATACATTTGTGATTGATTTAAACAATGCAAATGTTAAAATCATTAATTGTACTTTTAGCTATAATTTAGGAGCAATATCTTTAATGGATTCAAATTTAACCATATCAAAATCCACTTTTTCATTCAATGAACCTATGGGCATGTATACTTATGGTGGTGCTATATATGCTGTAGATTCCATACTCTATGTTGATGAATCAGTATTTTATAATAATTCTGCCAGTGCAGGGGGAGCCATATGCTGCTTCAATACAAATTCGACAATCATCAATAGTGATTTTTACAACAATAATGTTACATTTTATGGAGGAGCTATATTTTCAGACTCTCCATTGACAATAACAGATTCGAGATTATATAAAAATAATGCAGAATATAAAGGTGGAGCTGTTCACACTACATTATCCTATAAAAATGAAGATAGTTTATATATTGATAACTGTGACTTATTTAATAATGTAGCTGAGTATGGGGGTGTTGTTTCATCTTCCAACATTAACTTTGTAATAATCAATAATTCTCGAATTCATGACAATTCTGCATTAATTGGGGCAGTTGTTTTAATATTTAGTCGCAATACTGTAAAAATTATAAATTCATTATGTTATAACAATGTTGCAACTAATGGATCTATTGTATATAGTCTGGCAGGTGGAAATATATACTTTTTAGATAGTGATTTTAAAAATAACGCAGCAGAATTTGGGGCATTGTCCTATTCTCTTTTTGGACGTTTTGGAAAAGAATTTGTGAACTTTAATCTTTCAGTTATCAATTCTAATTTAACAGACAATATTTGTTCTAAAGGATTGATTTATTCAATTTTGGGAAATGTTATAGTTTATAATTCATCAATAACATATAAAAATCAATCTTATGACACTCCAGTTATATATAAAGTAGTGGAAGGCAATGTTACTCAAAAAGATAACTGGTGGGGTGTTGAAAATCCGGATTTAGATAAACTAATTGTTTTCGATTTTGATTTGTTTTCATCAAATATTTCTGAAGATGTTAATCAAAGTGATGATTGTGCTTCAAGTGTTATTCAAATTGATGATGAAAATTTTGTATTTACATTTAGGAGAGATTCCTCGTATCAACTTTGTGTGGATATTGTACATCAGGATGAGGGAATTTTGCAGTATAAATGTGATTCATCCTACTTTATACATTCATTTATAGATGATAATGGTTGGGTATTTGGAAGTGGGGGTTTGGATTCTCCTTTTGCTAGCGAAATGGCAGAAGCTTTTGCAAAAATCATGTCTAGAAACAATATGATTATAGATGAGTTAATGTTAATTCTTTTTGATATTAAATTATATGGAGGGGTAGGTCATTTTTTTGTCAAATCCCCAAATGGAACTTATGCTCTTTTAAGCTTTAATTCTAATTCTGAGATGTATATATTTGAAAAAGGTATTTTACAGCCAGGTGAATTCTTGATAATACCAAATGATCCTAATTATTTAAGAAAAGGAAATGTTTCTGATTTGAATGTAAGTGATTATGTTTTTGCTTCAAGATATATTGCTGCATTAGATGGATATGGGGTAGCAAGGACTAATGAATTCACTTATAATTTCGTAACGGATGAATTTAATGAAAAATATGTGGATATTTATGTTGCAAATGATGATGGGTCTCTTTCAAATAGATCAAATACTTCAGCACACTTCAATGATGTATTCATAACTGATAATTATGTTTTTGGTGAAGATGTGCCAATTATTATGGATGGGATGTATCTGGGACGAATGATAATTAATGAAAGCAATTTAAAGATAAATGCTCAGGATATAATCAAATATTATGGCGGACCTGAAAGATTTGTCGTTAGTTTAACTGACTTTGAAAGTAATCCTTTTGTGAATAAAACTGTAATTATTGACATCAATGGGGTTTCATACTCTAGAACAACTGATGAAAACGGCACTGTTAGTATTGCAATCGGATTGAATAGTGGAGTTTATGATGTGGTTGTCCGCGTTGGCAATAAAACAGCAAATTCTGTTGTTACAATTTTATCCACAGTCAATGGAACCAATATCGCCAAAGTTTATAGAAATGATACTCAATACTATGCAACATTCCTGGACAGTGATGGCATCTATCTAAAAGATGGTGAAACTGTTAGATTCAACATTAATGGTGTAATGTATGACCGTAAAATTGCTGGTGATGAAGGTTTAGCCAAATTAAACATTAACTTGGAACAGGGACAATATGTAATAACTGCAATAAATCTTGTAACTGGAGAAAAAACAGCAAACAACATCACAGTAATTCCAAGAATAATTGAAAACAATGACCTAATCAAATATTATAGAAATGGGACCCAATACACTGTTAAAATCCTTGGGGGTGATGGCAATCCTGTTGGTGCAGGTGAAAATGTAACATTTAATATTAATGAGGTATTTTACACTCGTCAGACTGATGAAAATGGTATTGCTAAGTTAAATATCAACTTACTGTCTGGAAACTATATTGTGACTGCAGAATGCAAAGGATGTGTCGTATCAAATAACATCAAAGTATTGCCTGTATTGAATGCAAACGATATTACAATGAAATATGGTGATGGCACTCAATTCAAAGTTAATTTGGTTGATGGTCGAGGTAATCCTTATGCAGATCAATCTGTTGCATTTAACATTAATGGTATGTTCTATAATAGAATGACTGACAGTAACGGTCAGGCTAAGTTAAATATTAACTTAATGCCTGGTGAATACATTATAACATCAAGTTATTATGGTTCTAGTATTGCAAACAAAATAACTATTGAAAGTTGAGATTAATTTCTCAACGCTTTTTCTATTTTTTATGTGGATGTGCAATATGAAATGTTTTGCCAGAAAGAGCTAGTAAAAAAAGATTGCATGAATAGTAAATTAAATGCAATTAAATAATATAAAACATGTTTTGGTGAGGTCTTGATTTAATTTTCATAAGTCTTTGGCAGATATGCTAAATGCTTATGAAAATTAGTCGGGTATGCTTAGCATAACTTTCTGTTTTAATTGTTCAATCAAGATAAGCTTCTACAAGATTTCGTGTTTCATTTAATGATTCCATTGGGATTCCTTTTGGCATTTGTCCCAGTTCACCTTCAACTTCTTTTAAAATGCCCCCGTTCATTCCCAAAAACATTCCTTCACTTACTGTATCCATGAATGTTTGTGGTGGCAATAGTGAAACACCTACACGATTCCCTTCTTTTACATTCAAATCATTTGTAACAACAGTAATTGCACGTTTACCTAAGTTTACATTACATATCATCAATGAATCTGCTTTAGGATGCTTTGTCACACTCATTATTTCTCCAACCCTGATGTCAATTCCGATAATTGGATCGTTAATTGGTCCGAGAGCTAATCTGTCTTTAAGTCCAAGCATGGTGTCAATGAAAAATCTAACTTTTGCAATGTTTTCTGCTGTTTTTTCACGTTCTTCCTTTGGAGCTCCATTTAAAAATGTTTTATTCCAGCCTTCTCCACCCAGACATTCGACAATTGTTTCTGTTTTTTCGATTAAGCTTGCAACATCTGGTGAATTTACAAGGTCATCTCCTTCAAGATATGAATAAGTTAATGATTGGAAATCGCTGTTCATTTGTTTTCCGGTTTCAACAGCGAGTTTTTTATTCCAATTTCCTCTAAATGATGCTGTTGGAATTAAATTTAAATAATTTTCTCTTGCTTTACTGGCTACTAAAATTCTATAATCCTTAGTTGTATCCCACAATGTTTAATCTCCTTTAATATAATTAATATAATATTTAATTCAAAGTATAATAAATCTTTTCAAAATTATGATTATTAATTTTTAATCTATTTTTTAAAGTAATTTATTATTTTTTAATCTAATTTTTTTTATTTACTTAATTTTTTTAATTGAAATTAAGTTTTTAAACAAAAACTATTTATATATACAAATAATATAAACTTATACATATTTATTTAGTTGATTATTATAAACAATTCTGTGGTGTTATAATGGTAGAAGTTTCAAATTTACGTAATTTAAGTATATATACAAACACTGGTCATTATGTTGGCCAAGTTGAAGATGTTGTTTTAAATATTAGGTTAGGAACCATCTCAAAATTACAGGTAAGAGCTGTTGAACCTGAAAAAAAACAAATTGGTTTACTTGATAATATTAAAGGTGCTTTTCAAGGTGTTCCTGAAGAATCTGTAGGTACCAGATCTTTCCAACAAGATTTATTAACTGTTGATTTTGATAAAGTACAGGCTATTGCAGATATTATGTTAATTAATCCTAGGGATATTAAAAAAGTTAATCCTGAACCACCGGTTCCTGAAACTGTTGTTCCGGCTTCTGCTTCACAACAAGCTCCAAAATCTGAAACTCAACCACAATTTGAAAATAAACCTAATTTTGACTGAAAGATTTAATTTTCAATCTTTCAACTTTTTTTATATAATTCTTTTTTTCAAGTGATTTTAATGAAAGTAGGTATTATAGGATGTGGAGCTATTGCTAATATTATTGTAAGCAGAATAGTTCCTGAAGATAGCGATATTGAAATCAAATACTTTTTTGATAAAGATATTGAAAGGGCAGAGAATTTGGCATCATTTGCCGGTGGTGTAGCAGTACTTAGTTTGGATGATATGTTGGATGATGTTGATTTGGTTTTGGAATGTGCATCACCGGATTCCGTAAAATTGTTGGCACCGTTAATTTTAGAAAAGGGAATCGACATGATTATTATGAGTGTCGGTGCATTCATGGATAAAGGATTTTATACCAAAGCATCTAAATTAGCTAAAGAAAATAATGCTCACATACATTTGCCTTCAGGTGCAATTGTTGGTTTGGATGGTATTAAGGCTGTTGCAGATTTCGGTTTAAAGGAAATAACATTAATCACCCGTAAATCCCCTAAATCATTAGGTAAAGACATAGATGCTGAAGAAATATTATTTGAAGGAAAAGCATCTGAAGCTGTAAAAGAGTTTCCATTAAATATTAATGTTGCTGCAACAATTAGTATGGCATGCAATAGGGACATTGATGTTAAAATTATTGTTGATCCTAAAGTTAACCGTAATGTTCATGAAATTACTGCAAAAGGAGATTTCGGTGAATTTAAAACCACAACAATGAATCATCCTTGTGCAGTTAATCCAAAAACCAGTATGCTGGCTGCAATTTCTGCAATTAAATTGCTTAAAAGTTTTGACGAAACAATTTCTGTTGGATTATAATGAAAGAATATGAAGTTTATTCTGATTTAAGAGTTCCTGTTAATTCTAAAATCATTATTAGGTTAGATGGTAGAAGTTTTCATTCATTTGCTCAAAAGATGGGACTTGCAAAACCATATGACGAATGTTTCTATAATGTGATGGTGGAAGTCTGCAAAGACTTATTTGAGGAATTTTCACCAATTTTTATTTATACTTTTTCAGATGAAATAAGCATTCTTTTAGAAAATATTCCGTTTAATGGTCGTATTGAAAAAATCAACTCTGTTGTAGCCAGTTTCACTTCATCTTCATTTGCTTTAAATTATGATATGGAATTTCCAAAACCCGTAGCTTTTGATTCCAGAATTATTCCTGTTAATGATTGTGATATCTATGATTATTTTAAATGGAGACAGGATGAAGCCTGGCGAAATTGCGTGAATGGATATGGAATTCATTTTTTAAAATCTAAATATTCTTCCAGTGAAGCCAATGAAAAAATAAACGGATTGAATTTATCTGATATTCACGAATTGTTGTTTCAAAATGGCATTAATTTAAATGATGTTGAAACTTGGAAAAAACGTGGAATTGGTATTTATAGAAAAAATAAAGAAATTGTTGGGTTTAATAAAAAAGAATCTAAAGAACAGGTTTCTTATCGCAGTTATATTCATGTAGATTATAATCTTTCAATTTTTTCAAAAGAGTTTTTTAATAAGTTATTCTAAAGGTTAAATTATGAGTTTTTTATCAAAAATATTTAGTAATGAAAACGATGAGGAATTTGATGAAATATGTGTTGATCAGGAAATCCTCGATGCAGTCATTTATTATTCTAAACAATCTTTTCCAAATGAATTTTTAGCATTTTTTGATGGTGAAATTAAGGATAAAAAGCTTTACATAACTAATCTTATTTTTATTCCTGGGGAAACCGGATCTACCGGTGCAGTTGTTCATACAGAATTATTGCCTCCTACTTTAAAGTATTGGGGTTCTGTTCATTCACATCCTGGACCAAGTGCTAACCCATCAGGAGCAGATTTAAAAACTTTTTCTAAACATGGTGTTTTTCACATGATTGTGTGCTTACCATATAGCTATGAAACTTTCAAATCATATGATAAATATGGCAATCCATGTAAATACACTGTAGGTGACTACAGCCACATGTTTGATGAAGACATCGATGATTTCTTTGATGAAAGTGATGTTTTAAAAGAAGGTGAAGTTATTAAGCCAGGCTTTTTTGATGAGGATGCAAACTTTGATGACACACCGAACAGGGCTTATGAAGAATATGAAAAAAGACAAAAACCGCAGAAAACTATTAGAATAATTTCTAATTCTTCAATGCAACCCGTTATAATTTCAGATAATGATTCTCTTAAAATTGAATTTGATGAAAATGGCAATATAAAGAAAGTTTCTAAAAAATAGTTTTTTGAATATAAAAAAATAAAAAATAAAAAACAATATGGTGAAATTGTTTTTTATAAGTTTAATCCAATTGCTTCGTAAACATTTTCTAAAGATTGGATTTCTTTAATTACATTAGTTGGAATTTCTTTATCTAAGGTTAAAACCATAATAGCTCTTCCGCCTTCTTCATCTCTTCCAACTTGCATAATTCCAATATTAACACCATATTCACCTAATTTAGTACCGATTGCACCAATACTTCCAGGTATGTCTTCATATTTTGCGATGAACATGTGTCCTGTAGGAATAACATCTACCCAGTATCCGTTAACTTTTAGAATCCTTGCTTCATGTAAATTAGTACCTTCAGCTGTGAATTGGTCTTTTTCGGTTACTGCTTTTACACTTATTAATGAATCATAACCTTTAGCGTTAGTTTTCCTGCCTTCGATTATGTTAATTCCACGATCTTTTGCTACAATTGATGCATTAACTGCATTTACAGGTGAGCTTAAGAATGGATTAACAACACCTTGGATAACTGTTCTAGTTAAAATTTCTAAATTATCGATTTTTGAAAGTTCTCCACTGTAAACAATTTCCAAATCAGTAATTTTACCGTTTACTGCTTGAGAAATAAATCTACCTAATTTTTCAGCAATTTCGAAGTATGGAGTTAATTCCTGGTAGGTTACATTATCAATTCTAGGCATATTTAAAACATTTTTCGGAGTTCCGCCTTTGAATAAATCAATAATTTCATCAGCTACGATAATTGCCGCATCTCTTTGGGCTTCTTTGGTTGATGCTGCAATATGTGGGGTCAAAACAATATTGTCTAATTCAAATAATTTTGAATCTTCTGCTGGTGGTTCGTCTTCGTATACGTCTAAAGCAGCTCCACCAATTTTATCATTTTTTAAAGCATCATATAATGCTTCTTCATCAATAATTCCTCCACGTGCACAGTTTGTAATGAATGCAGTATCTTTCATTATTTCAAATTCTTTATTTGAAATTAAATGTTTGGTTTCAGGGGTTAATGGAACATGGATTGTAATAAAATCAGCTTTTTTAAGAACGGTTTCCAAATCAGTTAATTCAACACCCATTTGTTTTGCTACTTCTTCAGGCAAGTATGGGTCGTATGCAATAGCATCCATTTCAAATGCTTTACATCTGTTTACTACTTGAGAACCGATTCTTCCCATTCCAATTACACCGAGAGTTTTGTTTCTAAGTTCAACTCCCATAAATTTTTTCTTTTCCCATTTTCCTTCTTTTACAGATTTGTCTGCAATGGATAATTTACGTGCCATGGAAAGTAATAATCCCATGGTATGTTCAGCTACAGTAATGGAAGTAGATTCTGGTGAGTTAACTACCATAATACCTTTTTCAGTAGCAGCATCTAAATCGATGTTGTCTACTCCAACACCTGCTCTTGCAATTATTTTTAAATTGTCTGCTTTACTGATAACTTCTTTTGTAACTTTTGTTCTACTTCTTACTATAATTCCGTCATATTTGTGTATAGTATTAACTAATTCTTCAGGAGTGATGCTTGTATCGACTGTAACATCAGCTACTTCCTTTAAATTTTCTATACCTTTCTCATTTATTGCGTCAGCAACGAGTACTTTCATTATTTCACCATATTAAATAATTTTTATAATATTATCATAAATATTACTTAACTATTTATATTTCTTTGTATTTATAATTATAATAATAAACTTGAAAATTGGTAAAAAAAATAACAAAAGGCGATTTTTATTTTTGATAATGATTTGAATTTTAAAAATAAATCTATTCCTGAAACTGTTTTGGGTTATGGTCCTTTTATGGCTGAACCTTATTACGGTCACAGAGCAAGATTATATCACTTGGATTTATATTCACAACCGGAAAAAATTGCTGAAGTGATTTTGGCAGCTTATGATAATGGTGTAAGAGCAATTAATCTGGTTAATGATAAAAATCTTCTTAAAGGATTTGATTTGGCTTGTGATGCAGGCTGTGAAATGAAAGTAATTGCCACTATCGGCAAGTCTGAAGTCGATTATCTGGCACCTAATTATGATGTTGCCTGTGAAGTGGATTGGCAGGATGATATTGAATTATTTTCATCCTATGATACTCCAGTAATGCTTGTTGACGAGTTTATCACTGATGCATATAAATGGAACTTAACATCAAAAATTTTAACAGAGATTAATGATTCAGACTCTTTATCTGGTATTGTAACTGCTTTTCCATATCGTACAACAGATTTGCTTAAAGATAATTTGGATTTGGATTTATTTGATTTTTATATGCTTCCATTAAATAGTTTTGCATATATGATGGACACACCTTCATTTTTAAAAGCACAAAGGGAAGAATTCAGACAAAAAATATTGGATTTGAATAAGAAAATAATAGCTTGCCGTGTATTGAGTGTAGGTATCCAGACACCTGACGAAGGTTTTAATTTTCTCAACACCATGGATTTTGTTGATTTGGTGACATTTGGTGTAGCAAGCGTTGATGAAATAAAAAAAGATATGGATGTTTTAAAAAGCATTTAAGATTAGAATTTAACTACATCATATTCTTCAAATGGAACAATATTCATTATTTTAAATTCTTCATTTAAGCTTTTCAATCCTTCATCCAGGTCTTTCACATTTTTATTGGATGGTTTTTTGCCTGTAATCTGCAGATATTGTCTTGGTGTTATTTCACAATATTTGCAATCAAAATTACAGCACCTGTCTTTTTCTTCACAGCCGTAGCCTTCCAGTTCTTCATGGGTTCCAATTACAATATCTTCCAATATTCTTGATACTCTTTCATCAGATGCAAACATAGCTATTTTTTGTGAATATCCACATATTCCTATTGCTTTTTGGCCTCTGAAGTTACAAACCCATTTAATGGGGTAATTTTTCATATCAGGAATTCTTAAATCTTCCATATTATCACTGATTTTCTTTTCTTTCTCTGATTAATTTTAATAATTCTTGTGAACGTTCAAACTCTTTTAATTCCCAGGATTTAATTACAGGAATTGTTCCAAGGGATTCTTTAATTTTGTCGTTGTTGATTATAAAAACAGGTTCTGATGAAGTAATCATTGATAAGTCCTTTAAAGGAATGGCCATCCTTTTTAAAGTCTTTTGGCTTCTATTTTTTTCAACATTGGCAATTAATGATGAATTGTCATCTTTTGCAACAGCATCAAAAGGACTTTTACTTGTAGAAACAACTCCATATCCCAATTTTAATAAATCTTCAGTTCCTTCACCTGTTTGCTGATATTGGATTTGATCTTCTTGATTGTACTTTAATATATCGATGTCCAGTGTAACTTTTGTATTTAATATTTCTTCCAAAATCATTGCGGTTTCGGTATTTGCCCGGACTATTTCATTTTCATATTTATACATTGTAGCTCTTGAAACATGGGCAAGGTCTGCCAAATCTTTTAGGGAAAGTGAGTATTCCTCCCGGTATTGTTTAATAACGTTACCGTCAATTTTAACAAAATATCCTCCGCGGTCAGCTAATATTTCAGGATATTCCTTGTACAGTATCATATTTTTCAATGTATCGAGACCGATGGTTGGAATATCGTATCTTTCATAGATTACTCCCTCTTCCAGAATACCGTTTCTTGATTTCGCTCCAATTATTATGGGTGAAGCTAAAAAAATATTGGCCAACTGCTTCATTTCTTGAGCATTCTTTTCATTCACGCTATCGATATTAATAAAAGTTTTTAAAAGTAAAATTAATAGGTTTTTACGAGCAACAATATCAAAAGAACCTTGATCATAAATATCAGAAGTTTTGTAACCTTCTGCGATTAATAATTTCTCTATTTCTTGTAACATTCTGCCTCGAGTTAACATATTAATACAACCAATTATTATATTCTTTAAAAAATTATATATTACTTTTTTGTATAAATAATTTAATTGTAAGGTGATTATAATTAATTATTTGTATATTGGAATAGATGATACTGATTCTCCGGATGGCATGTGCACAACCTATTTGGCATGTGATATTATTCGCAGGCTAAAAGAAAAAAATATTGATATTGTTGGTTATCCTCGTTTGATTAGATTAAATCCTTTTGCTCGTTTTAAGACTCGAGGTAACGGCGGTGTATCTTTTAAAATAATTAATGATGAAAAAGCGGCTTCGGCTAAAGAGATTGTTTTAGACGAAGTTTCAAAATTATCTATGTTTGATTGTGATAACACTAATCCTGGCGTAATTTTTTATGATGGTGAAATTACAAAAGAAATGGAAGATTATGCTTTTAAGGCCATATATTCATTCATTACAATTGAAGAGGCAGAAAAATTCGGTAAATCTATTGGATGTGAAATTCATAAATTTAAAAAGGGAAGAGGCATCATTGGTTCTATTGCAGCCATTAGTTTACCTTTAAATGATTATACATATGAATTACTGACATATAGGGCTCCTGAAAATTATGGAACTAAACGTCAGATAGATTATGATTCTGTAATAATGATGGATGAGGAGACTTTCCCAGATACTTTTGAAAATGTTGATTATTCTGAAGGCTATATTGCCATTGAACCTAAAACACCATGTCCTGTGTTATATGGGATAAGATCAAATAATGTTGAATCATTAAATAAGGCTAAAGATATTGTTGAAGTATCCGAACCAATTGAAGATTACTGTATTTTTTTAACCAACCAGCATACTGATATGCATATTCAAAAAGCAGATAATATTTCTCAAATGAAACAGTTCGGATGCTATGAAATAACTGTTACAGTAAAAGATAATCCTCATGTTATTGACGGGGGTCACATGTTTTTCACAGTATTTGATGAAACCGGTGAGATTGAATGTGGGGCTTATGAGCCGACTAAGAATTTTAGAAAAATCGTTTCTCATCTTTGTGCCGGTGATGTAATAAAATTATATGGCGGTATTGGTGAGCAGAATACATTCAATATTGAAAAATTCCAGGTAATTGAGTTAAATGATGTTGAGTATAGAAATCCTGTTTGCGAATGTGGAAAAAGAATGACTTCTGCCGGAAAAGGTAAAGGATTCAAATGTAAAAAATGTGGAAATAAAATAAAATCTTCACAAAAAGTGAAATTTAAAATTGAACGTTCGTTAAATAATGGTAAATTTTATGAAACTCCAGTTAGTGCACGCAGACACTTATCAAAACCAATTTGTAGAATGTAATTTTTAAATTAACTTTTATTTGCTATTTTTTTAATATTTTAATAATTTTTATTGTGTTTTTATTTATTCACTTTTTGAGAACTTATTTTACAAAAATTACTTTTTTTTATTCATATTTTATGAAATTTTGACATTTAAATAGTATTAATTTAAATAGTGCTTTGATGTATTTATTAATTAACTGAAAAGTTTTATGGGGGAAATTGTTATATTAAAAAAAGGTCTTCAATCGGGTAATGTTGAGCATCCTTATCGTGAAAAAACGGATAAGCGAATTTTAAAGAAAAATCCTTGGAGAGATTACCGTTTACATGGTACTGTACTTCTTTTGGTCATTGTTGCAGAGATTATCGGACCTATTGAAATTCCTATTGCCAAAGGTGTTGAAGTTATAATTATGCCATTGCTTTATACTATGGTTTTGGGTTTAGTTTTTTATTTGGATAAGAATATTCAGTGGATTCAAAGACGACAATCTAGAATAGCTGAAGGGGCTATGATGCTTTTTATTGGTGTATTAATTGCTAAATTGGCGGTTTCTAGTGGTCAGTCTATACATCTGATTTTTGAAATGGGTCCGGCATTATTGTTGCAGGAATTGGGACATTTAGCTACAATTTTCATTGCTCTTCCTGTCGCTTTACTTTTAGGATTTAAAAGAGAAAGTATTGGTATGACCAGTTCTATTGGTCGTGAACCTGAGGTTGCCGTAATCGTTGATAAATACGGATTTAATTCTCCGGAATCAAGAGGTATTTTTGCATTATTTATTGTCGGAACAATAATTGGAACTGTATTCATTAGTTTTTTGGCCAGCCTTTCTGTTTCCATTATTCCTCTACATCCATTTGCATTTGCTATGGCTAGTGGTGTAGGTAGTGCCAGTATGAATGCTGCTTCATTGGGTCCTACTTTAGCTGCATTTCCTAATTTGGAAACTAGTATTGAGGCCTTTGCAGGATTCAGTAATTTGCTTTCATTTTCTATTGGTATCTATATAGTGATATTTATTGCCGTTCCACTTACTGAAAAATTATATGCTTATTTGGAACCGAAAATTGGAAGGGAAGCTATTGTAAAAGAAGATGGGGATGATAATAATGGCTGATTTTATTGATGGGACTGAAAATGTTACTGTTCATGGTATTTTCAATTGGATTAGATTGTTAATTATATTTTCAGTCATTACTGTTATCGGTAATTATATAGGATACAAGCATCCGATAGGTGAGGCTTTCATTGGTATGGGAATATTGTCTCTTATTACGCTTGCCGGTGTGTGGTTGGAAAGGGAACTTCCTTTTAACATTTCATCAATTCTTTATATAAGTATAATCGGTATTGTCATAGCGCTTCCAGGAATGCCGACATCGAAATTCGTACTTTATTATGTTTCAAAAATAGAACTTTTATCTATTGTAACAGTATTTTTGGCTTATGTTGGTATTGGAATGGGTAAAAGTTGGGATGAGTTCAAGGCTTTAGGTTGGAAAGCAGTTATTATTACTATTTTGGTTATTGCTTCAACTTATTATGGATCAGCTATTGTTGCCCACATTATACTGGTACTGACTGGAGTACCGGCTGCTTAAAAATTTATTCTCATTTTGAGAACTTCATTACTATTTTTTATTCATATTTTATGAATTTTTATCTATAAAAACTTATTAATTTATAAATGAGTTTTAAGATAGTAATAGTGTTAGTATAGATTTTTTGATATTGGCATTATATGCTTGGGGTGGGTTTTTATTTCAGATAGAGATAATGATGGTAAAGTTGAACATATTTATCGTGAAAAAACTGATAGGAGGATTTTAAAGAAAAATCCTTGGAGAGACTATCGATTACATGGTACTGTACTATTTTTAGTAATCATAGCTGAATTAATTGGAACAGTTAATATTCCAATTACAAAAAATGTTGCAATTACAATCATGCCGTTGATTTATACAATTATGTTAGGTTTAATTTTCTATTTGGATAAAAATATTAGGTGGATTAAAAAAAAACAAGCCCGTATTGCTGAAGGAGCTATGATGCTTTTTATTGGTGTATTGATTGCTAAATTAGCTATTTCAAGCGGTCAATCTATTCATTTAATTTTTGAAATGGGTCCCGCGTTAATATTGCAGGAAATAGGGCACTTAGCAACTATTTTGGTTCTTCCTATTGCTTTACTTTTAGGATTTAAAAAAGAATCTATTGGTATGACCAATTCTATTGGTCGTGAACCTAACGTTGCTGTTGTTGTTGATAAATATGGATTTAACTCTCCTGAATCAAGAGGAGTTTTTGCTATATTCATTATTGGTACTGTAATCGGTACAATATTTATCAGTTTTTTAGTTACTTTATCACTTTCATTTTTACCTTTACATCCTTATGCATTTGCTATGGCTAGTGGTGTAGGTAGTGCCAGTATGAATGCGGCGGCTATTGGACCGACTTTAGCAGCATTTCCTGGATTGGAAAGTAGTATTGAAGCATTTGCAGGATTTAGTAATTTGCTTTCATTCTGTGTTGGTATTTACATAGTTATCTTCATTGCCCTTCCGATAACTGAAAAGTTTTATAATTTCCTGGAACCAAAAATTGGAAGGGGATCTCTTGTAAAAGAAAAGGAGGATGATGATAATGGCTGATTTTATTGACGGATCTGAAAATGTTACTGTTCATGGTATTTTCAATTGGATTAGGCTATTAATTATATTTTCAGTTATTACAGTTATAGGTAATTATATAGGATACAAGCATCCGATGACTGATTCCCTGGTTGGTATGGGGATATTGTCTTTTATTACGCTTGCTGGTGTGTGGATGGAAAGGGAACTTCCTTTTAATATTTCATCAATTCTCTATATAAGTGTAATAGGTATTGTTTTGGCGCTTCCGGTAATGCCTACTTCTGAATTTGTACTTTATTATGTTTCAAAAGTCGAGCTTTTATCTATCGTTACCGTATTCTTGGCTTATGTTGGTATTGGAATGGGTAAAAGTTGGGATGAATTCAAGGCATTGGGTTGGAGAGCTATTATTATAACAATGCTGGTTATTGCAGCAACTTATTTCGGTGCGGCAATTGTGGCACATATTGTTCTTGTTTTAACAGGAGTTCCAGCTGTTTAAATATATTATGATTAATAAACCATTGAATTCCTGTACAAAAAGACAATATTTCTTTTTAATATTTTTTAGATAAACTATTTAAGATTATTTTTACATACATAATGTTGAGATTATTATGTTTTTGCAAGATATTTCTAAATTTATTTCAAATTATCGTTATGAACAAGCTACTGTTGAGTCAATCAATACTGTTAAAGCAGCTTTCCTTGATTTTTTTGGTGTAACATACAGGGGAGCTAATGAAAACTCACCAGCAATAGCTTTCAATACTATTAATGAGATATTTCATGATAATGGCAATTCAGGTTTGGAAGCATCAATTATTGGAAAACCTGGTGTAAAAACTGATGTATTAAATGCTGCTTTCTTAAATGGTATTTCAGCACATACTTTAGAGTTGGATGATGGCCATAGGCAGGCACAAGCGCATTTGGGTGCAGTAATATTTCCAACTGCTTTAGCATTATCTGAAGCTTATGGATTTGGTGGTAAAGAATTTTTTGAAGCTGTTATTGTAGGTTATGAAGTCGGAATTTTGCTTGGAAAAATGGTCAATCCTCGCCATAGGGAAAACGGTTTTCATACGACAGGAACTATTGGAACTTTTGTTTCAGGTGCTGTTGCATCCAAATTACTCAAACTTGATGAATCACAGATATTGAATGCATTGGGATTATGTGGAACTCAGGCTGCAGGTTTATTGGAATCTGATCATGCGGGAAGTATGGGTAAAGTGCTTCATGTTGGTAAGGCAAATTATAATGGAATGTTATCTGCATTTCTTGCAAGAAATGGTTTTACTGGTGCCGAAACAATAGTTGAAGGTTCTGAAGGATTTTTAAGGGCAATGGTTTATAACGAAGATTTCAATGGTGAAAATTATTCTTTTGATTCAATTCTGGAGGATGTTGGTGTGGTTAAAGTCAGGGATATATATTTCAAGAAATATCCATTTTGCAGACATTTGCATTCTTCCATAGATACTGCATTAAAGTTAAAGGCTAGTTTGGGTGATGAATATGTCCATATTGAAAATGTTGCTGTTAAAACATATGATGTTGCAGCGGATCACAATAATTTTAATCCGAAAAACTTGGAAGAATTAAAGCAGAGTCTTCCTTATGCTGTAGCCATAACTTTGGTGATGGGAGAAGTTGATATTGATTCATTAGACAAATTGGTAGAATATGGTTTATTTGAAAATTATTCAACGGTTGATAAAGTAAATACTATTAAAAATCTTGTAGATAGGATGCTTATCTTAAAAGATGAAAAATTGAATGATTTATATCCAAATAAAAGACCTTCTAATGTAATAATAAAATTGGATGAAGAGTTTAGAAATGGTGTATTTCAGAATATTACTTTTATTCCTAAAGGGGATTTTGAAAATCCATATGAGTTAAGTGAATTGATTGATAAATTCAAAAGCTTAAATCCAAATTATAATATTAATAATCTAGTTATCATTGATGAATTGGATAATTATTCAATGACTGATGTTGTTGGGGTTTTAAATGAATAATACTAAAGATTTCCTAAATCAACTTGGTATTGGTGAAGTCGATTCCAATTTCCAATCAGATAAAACTTTTAAGGATGGCGGACAATTCAGATTTGAAGTTCCGGGAATACAATCACCAAAAACGATGAAAACTCTTCTGGATGAAGCGCAAAATCAAAATATTGTTATTCATAGGGTAACACAAACTAAAGGAATAATGTTGCTCAGCGATGAAGAGATTATTGAAATGGTTAATTTGGCAAAGGAATATGGTTGTGAGCTATTTTTAGCAGTTGGGCCAAGAGCAATATATGATACCTCAGCTACGGTTCATACAAAAGAAGGAAGTAGAATCGGTTATCGTTTAAGAGGATATGATAACTTAATTTATGCAATTGAAGATGTTAAAAGAGCAGTTGGTTTCGGTGTTCGCGGAATATTGCTCTATGATGAGGGATTATTGTACGTTTTAAACCAGATGAGGATTAAAGGAGAATTGCCAAAAAATCTTCATTTTAAGATGTCTGCACATACAGGTCATGGAAATCCTGCTTCAGCAAAACTTCTGGAATCAATTGGTTTGGATTCACTCAATCCGGTTCGAGATTTACAAATAGATATGCTTGCATCCATTAGAAATGCAATAGATATTCCAATAGATTTACATACTGAAAATCCAAAATCTACCGGAGGCTTTATTAGGCATTATGAAGTTCCAAAATTTATCGAGGTTGCATCTCCTGTTTATTTAAAAACTGGAGGTTCTGTTGCGGCCAATCATAATTGGGATACAACTGAAAAAGAAGCAATTGCCAGAATAAAACAGGTTAAATTAGTTGAAAGGATGATAAAACGCTATGCACCTGATGCAGTAATGTCTCCTAAGGATTCCAATGATTTAGCAATTCCTGAGTGATTATATGGATATTGTTGATAAAGTATCTGATTCTATAATTAAAGCCAGCACTATTCTTTCAGATGATAAGAGAAATGCTTTGAAATTGGCTATTGAAAATGAAACTAATGAAAATGCTTCGTGGGCATTAACCCAAATTCTAGAAAATTATAATGTTGCAGAAAAGACAAAATTTCCATTATGTGATGACACTGGAATTCCTCATGTGATTATTGAGCTTGGTGCTAATAGGGAAATTACTTCTGAATTAATGGCTCAGATTAATGAAGGAATTTATTGGGGATTGAATAAGCTCCCTGCAAGGCCTATGGCAGTTAAAGGTAGTGGTATTGAAAGAGTTGAGCAATCCTGTGGTCTTTATGATGACCCTGGAATGATGAAACCTGTTTCTTTTTTAATTGATAATAGTGAAAATCCCGATACATTGAATGTTCATTTTTTACTCCAGGGAGGAGGACCTGAAATAAGAGCAAAAACATATAGGGTTTATCATAAGCGTTCTTTTGATGTTGTAATTAATGAAGCTGTTAATTGGCTTGAAAATTCTTTAAAACTCCTTGGATGCACCCCATCAATTCCTGCTATAGGTATTGGAAGAACACATTATGAAGCATCATCATTAATGCTGAAAGCGATGATTTATGGGAATCTAGATAATTCAAGCAATGAAGAGAAATATGTGACTGAAAAATTGAACCAAACTAATATTGGGCCTTTGGGGTTCGGCGGTAAGACTACAGTTTTAGGTACTTTTATCAAAATTGGTAATCAGCGGGCCAGTGGAGTTCGTATAGTTTCAGTCAGACCATCATGTTTTGTTGAGCCAAGAAAATCAACTTTAATTTTATAATTAATTTTACTATAACATTTATTAATCTATTAGATTATATTTTAATCATGCAAGAAAATAATTTCCATGTAAATGAACACTCTTTAAAAACAACTATTTCTAATGTAGAACCTAATAAATTAACTACACGAGGATACAATCAACAGGATTTGATAGAAAAAATTCGATATGGAGACATGATTTTTTTAATTTTAAGAGGAAGATTACCTTCAATTAAAGAAAGCAAAATGTTTAATCATGTTTTGGTGTCATTCTGTGACCACGGGGTAACTCCGCCAAGTACCCAAACTGCAAGAATCATTGCTTCATCAGGTTCATCTATGAACTCTGCAGTTGCAGGAGCATTGCTTTCCTTTGGCCATAAACATGCAGGAGCTATAGAAAAAACAATGGAATTATATCAGTCCAGAATTAACTCATTAATTTTGACTGAAGATTCTGATTTGGATAACAAACAGATTGCAAGTTTGGCTATTGATATTTATAACGATTACATTTCAAATGAAGAAAAAATACCTGGTTTTGGCCATAGATATCATACTACTGATCCAAGAGCAGAAAAATTAATTCAGATGGCAATCAAAGAGGGTTTTGTCGGACCACATATCAAATTGGCGGTAGCTATTGAGGATTTGGTGTATCAGAATAAGAGTATAAAATTAAATGTTGACGGTGCAAATGCCGCTATTTTATCTGATTTAGGTTTTACTCCAGATTTAGGTTTGGGTATTTTTATTATAGGTCGTGTTCCGGGAATTATTGCTCATATTCATGAAGAAAAAATGGATGAAGATGAGTTTAGACGTTTTTGCGATTTAGACGATGTTATATATGGAGGTCGCTAAAATGGAATTTGATGAAGTTATTAACAAAAGATATAGTGTAAGAGGATACTTGGATAAAGAAGTTGAAAAAGAAAAATTGGATTATGTTTTAAAGGCAGCTACTATCGCTCCAACAGGAGTTAATTACCAGCCTTTTAAAGTTTATGTAATTGATACTAAGAAAAATAAAGAAGCTTTGTCCGAAATCTATTCTGCTAAGTGGTTTACACAAGCACCTTACGTATTGTGTGTAGTGGCAAAAACCGATGAAGCATGGGTTAGAAAATATGATAATAAATGTATATCCGATATTGATGCAACAATCGTGATGGACCATATTATTTTGGCAGCAACTAGTGTTGGACTTGGAACGTGTTATATTGCAGCATTCAAACCGGATAAAGCAAGAGAATTCTTGCAGTTAAAGGATTCTGAAGAACCAGTATTGTTTACTCCTTTAGGTTATGGGGATGCTGAACCAAGAGACACTCCAAGAAAAGAAATCGATGAATTTACAGTATACTTATAGATTATTATGGATTTATTTATTTTAAAAGCAGATAATTCTAATGAAATGAATAAGATTTCAGAAGAGTTATCTGAAACTAAATTTAAGAAAATACAGGAAGAAAAACATTTCATTTTAATGAAAAAGAAAAGATATGGGAATTATTATGTCCATATTCTATTTTTGATGATTGGAATGTTCTTTTTTGGCCCAGCATTACTTGTAAATCTTGTATATTTTGCTTATAGCTATTTATGGGCTTCACCTCATGTTCTAATAACAACAGAACTAAAATCTGAAACGGGTGAAGATTTGGAATTTAATACTATGGATCAGGTACTAGAAAAAGCAAATAAACTATTCTAATAAAATATTATTTCATTCGATAATTTCTTCAACATCATATTCTTCTATTTTTCTTATTATCAATGGTGTAGATATTGATGGGTTGTTATATTCTGATTCTTCACCAATTTTGGCATTAATAAATACTTCATTGACTTGAGGTTCTAAAAATAATGTTAAAATGTCTTGCCTAAACTCATCATATTCTTTTTGAATTTTTTCATCGGCTATTTTTAATAATGGGAGTTCTTCTGTCCATATGTCTCTGCCTGGAGAGAATTTTTTGTCTTGTAGTTTGTTTTCAAAGATTTCTCCATCAAGCATCATTTCAAAATTCTTGTTAAGTATTATCCAAACACATCTGTTCATAGTAAATAGTATTTATATTAAGATAATTAAATATTGATGTATGTCTCGTATTAAAACTATTAAAATGCTTGGAATGATATTGGCTATTGTATTAATAATTATTGGTATTCTTCCTGTAGTAAGGGGAGATGCATTAACCAATGATTCAATTGCTACATCAATTATTCTTATCCTTTTGGGTGTTGCATATCTTATAATAACTTATAATCCGGGTTGGACAAAAGCAGTCTTTTTCTTTGAGGGTATTGTCATTGGTGGTGTAGGTTATAAGATATTGGCATTTCCTTATAATATTGGCTTTGCTGTAATTGGTCTTATCATTATTGCAATAGCTATTTTAGCTTATTCAATGAAATTACCTAAAGGAATCCTTAAATTTTTCTATAGGTAATCTTTTTTTCCTTTATTTTTTTTAATTCTTTTTTTAATAGTATTTATTTATAAAAATATTTTATTTTTGTTATCATTTTTTATTTTAACTCATGATTTGATTTATTTTTCAAAAAAATATAGTAAAAGATATATATTATACTTAATAAAAATTAAATATACCATGGTGATTTATTATGGCAGAGATATCAGACGCAATCGCAATGATAAAAAAAGCTGAATCAGATGCTGAACAGCTAATTATTGATTCCGAATCTCAATCAAAAGATTTAATTAACGAATCTAGAGTAAACGCGGAAGAAATAATTTCTAATGCTAAAAAATCAGCAGAAGAAGAAGCTAAAAATACTGTTTTTGATGCAGAAGATAAAGCTAAGGAAGAAGCTAAATCTATTGCTGCTAGCTCTGAAAATGATGTAAATGCATTAAAAGAGAAAGCTATGGCAAATGTGGATGAGGCTGCTTCAATTATTGTCAAAAATATTTTGTAGTGTGAGATTATATGTTCAAGACAGCTAGAATGCGAAAAATTAGAATAGTTACACTGGATAAGTATGTAACTCCTATTGTGGATGTTCTCCATGAACAGGGGTTAGTGCAAATCAGTGATATTTCTGATAGTATTCAGCAAGATCCTGAATTAGCGGAATTAGTAACTCCCGCAAAAGCTACTCCATACTCAGGTAAATTATCTTCATGAAAACAAACGGTATATCTGAACTTTTGGGAAATTCTTTATCAGAAGGCCATGGGATTAAAGATACTTTAATGTCTTTCATTAGTCCAGACATACCTGTTCAAAAAAATGTTGAAGATTTAGATACTGAGGCTTTCATTAAGAAGGCTGAAGAAACATTATCTCAAGTAGAGAGTAAGACACATGTTATTGAGGGAAAACTAGCCGCTCTCGACTCCGAAACAAGTGAATTAAAGTCTAATAAAAGTTTAGCTAGACACTTATCTAATTTTGACATGGATTTAGCTCTTTTAAAAGATTCTAAGTACACTTCTACAACTGTTGGAAGGATTAATGTTGAATCTGCTTCAGAAATCAAAACTAAATTAAGTAACTTGACTGATGAATTAGATATGTTTACAGTCCCAAGCGATGATAAAGATTATTTAACTATCGTTGTGGTGACTTTAAAAGAATTTAGCGATGAGGTTTATTCAACCCTTCGTAAATATGAATTTGAGAAAATTGAAATAGGAAATGTTGAAGGTACTCCTCAACAAATTATTTCAAATGCTGATGCAAGATTGTCTGCAATTGAATCAGAACGTGCAACTGTTAAATCAGAATTAAGAGTTGTCGCTGAGCAATGGGATGATGAAATATTAGCACTCAAAGAGCAAATAGAAAATGAAAAAGAAAAGAACGATATTATTTCTGCATTTGTTCAAACAAAAGATTCTTACATGCTTGAAGCATGGGTACCTGTTAAAGATACCGAAAAAGTTGAACAGTTAGTAGAAAAAAGTTCTGAAGGTCACTGTGCCTTTGAATTAATTGAAGTTGAAGGAACAGATGATGAAAATGTACCTGTTTTACAACAAAACGGATGGTATGCAAAGCCTTTCGAATACCTTGTTGATATGTACTCTCCAGTACGTTACAATGAAATCGATCCAACAATCTTTGTTGCTATAATGTTCCCTATTTTCTTTGGGTTCTGTTTAACTGATGCAGCTTATGGTTTAATTGTTTCATTGATTGGTGTTGTTCTATTAAGGGGATTAGGTAAAGTAAAAGAATCCATGCATTCATTTGGTTGGATTCTAATTTGGTCCGGGCTATGGGCAGTTATCTTGGGTCTTTTAACAAATGGTCTTCTTGGTGATTTCTATTCTAGGATATTGCATTTAGGAAGCGCATTACCTACAGTATATGAACCTGTAAATGCATTTAGCCACCCTGATATAATTTTAATAATTGCTATTCTTATTGGTGTAGTCTATACTAATATAGCTTTCATTTTAGGAGCTATTGATAACTTTAGATATGGCAATAAAAAAGAGGCTATCGGATCTCAATTATGTTGGTTTGTTTTAGAAGCGGGTGTTATTTTCCTTGCTTTAGGATATTTAAATAGATTTGTTCCTGGAACAGCCATGATTTTTTACATAATCGGCGCAATTTTAGTAATTGCATGTATTGGAATGTTAGTTTATGCTAATGGTGCATATGGAGTAATGGATATTTTCGGATTCATGGGTGATGTATTATCCTACGCTCGTTTATTAGCATTATGTTTGGCTACCGGGGGTATTGCTATGACAGTTAACATTTTAACCAATATGGTAAATGATATGATTCCTTTTATTGGAATAATCCTTGCGGTCATTATCTTTGTTGGTGGTCATATTGCAAACTTCGCTTTCCAAGTATTGGGTGCATTTATTAACGCTTTACGTTTGAATTATGTTGAATTCTTCTCTCAATTTTACATGGGAGGAAAAGGCAAATTTGAAGCTTTTAAAGCAAATAGAACATTTACTAAAAAATAAAATTAAAAATTTTTCATTTATATATAAAATAAACATAATTAAAATAAATATTATTTAAAGGTGAATTAAATATGGTAGAAATTGCTTTAGGTACTGCTTTAGCAGCTATTGGTGCTGGAGTAGCAATTGGTTTTGCCGGATTAGGTTCCGGTTTAGGGCAAGGTATGGCAGCTGCTGGATCTGTTGGTGCAGTAGCAGAAGACAACGACATGTTTGCTAGAGGTATTATTTTCTCTGCATTACCAGAGACTCAGGCTATTTATGGATTCTTGATTGCAATCTTATTACTCGTTTTCTCCGGATTATTAGGTGGAGGAAAAGCTTTAAGTGTAGAAGCTGGACTTGTAGCAGTGGGTGTGGGTGCATCTATCGGTTTCGCAGGTTTAGGTTCAGGTATGGGACAAGGTATTGCTGCATCATCTTCCGTTGGTGCAATTGTAGAAGATAACGACATGTTTGCACGTGGTATTATTTTCTCTGCATTACCAGAGACTCAGGCTATTTACGGATTCTTGATTGCTATTTTACTCATGGTATTCGGTGGAATCTTAGGTTAAGGAGGCAATTTATATGAGCTCAGGCACAGATAAAATTGTTTCAAGCATTATGTCTGAAGCCCAAGGGAAAGCTGATATAATCATGCAAGAAGCTAATGCAGAAATTGCTACAATTAATGCAGATGCTGAGAAAACTGCAGAATCAGAGAAAAATAAAATTTTAGAAAATGGTAAAAAACAATCTGATATGAGATATCAGCAAATTATCTCTGAAGCTAAGATGAATGCTCGTAGAGCAGAATTAGGCGCTAAAGAAGAAGTTATAGAAGCAGCTTTTGATAAAGCTACTGAAGACTTAAAGGATATTGCTTCTTCCGGTAGTGAAGAATATGATGATTCATTAAGTAAAATAATTAAAGAAGCTGTTGATGAACTCGGTAGCAAAGATTTAATTATTCATTTAAATGAAGCTGATACAAATAAATTTAAAAGTCAACTTGATTCATCTTCTACTTTCCAAATTGATGATATTAAATTCCAATTAGGAGAACCTATAGATACTATTGGTGGAGCTATTGTTAAAACTAGAAATGGTGACATTGAAGTAAATAATACTATTGAATCTAGATTAGAACGATTTAAAAGTGTTTTACGTAGTGAAGTTGCAAATGTATTATTTAAATAAATTAGGAGTGAGAAATTATGGCAGATGAAATTGCATCATTATTATCATCTTTAGGATTATCTGACGCAACATTAATTGCTCTTTGTATCCTTATAGTTGTTATTGTGGGTGCTGTTGTTGTAATCATTACATCTAGACCAATATTGGATATTTATCCTTATCTCAATCCTAGTTCAAGAGTAAGAGCTAGAAAAGGAAGACTCTTCGACGAAAAACAAATTTCTGAAATTGTTGAATCAAACAATATTGATGAAGTAGAAAATTATCTTAAAGGCGTTCCTGAATATGCTGATGTTTTAGATAATTATCCTTTAGACAAAGCATTAGATGTTCAACGTGCTAATACTTATGATTTTATCGCAAGAATTGCTCCTAAGGAAGTTAAAGATCCTTTTGTTGTAATGTCTAAAAAAACTGATATTAACAACATTAAAAGTCTTATAACTGCTAAGGAAGTAGGTCTCAGTGCTGATGAAACCAAAGAACTTTTAATCCCTAGTGGATCATTATATGATGAGTTAAGCTCTTTAGTTGAAACTGACAGCGTTACAGATATTATCACTAGTTTAGACAGTACTGAATATGCTACTGCATTAGAAGATGCTCTTCCAGAATATGAAGAGAAACAAATGACTCTTCCATTAGAATCTGCTTTAGATAAATATTACTTGAACAAATTACTAAACTCTTCAGATGTTCCTGCTGATGAAAACAGACAAATAGTATATTCTTATGTAGGAACTCAAGTAGATGTTGATAACCTTAAATTAATTTTAAGGGCTAAAGAAGATGGTTTAACATACGATGATATTTCAAACTATATTTTAGCTGATGGTTATCAATTACGTGAATGGAAACTTAAAGACTTAATGGATTCTCCTGATGTTGCTAATGTAATATCTGGATTAGAAGGTACCAAATACTCAGAAGCTTTAACTGATGTTGTTCCAAAATACAACGAAACTGGTTCCGTTGCTGTTTTTGAAAGAGCATTGGATGTGTATGTCGCAGAACATGCAAAATCATTATCTTCTAAAAAACCATTAGGTGTTGGTCCAATTATTGGTTATTTAAGTCAAAAAGAAGCTGAAATTAAGAATTTAAAAATTATTGCAAGGGCAAAAAGAGAAGCTGATTTCCCTAATTCTAAAATAATGGAGATGTTAATATGAGTTCAGTCGCTATTATAGGAGATATGGATACTGTATCTGGATTTAGGCTTGGTGGAGTTAAAAAAGCAGAAGTTGTTAACACTGCTGAAGAGGCTATTGCTGCTTTTGATAAATTTTTAGATGAAGAAGTTTCTATTATTATTATAACTCAAGTATTAGCTAATGAAATAAGAGAACATGTTAATAGAAAAATTGGTTCTAGTGTATTACCAATGATGATTGAAATACCTGATAAAGATGGGTCCTCCGAAGGATCATCTGATCAAATGAACGATCTTATTAAAAGAGTTATTGGGGTAGAGATGGTTAAATGATTATTGAAGGAAAAATTATTAAAATTGCTGGGCCTGTTATTGTCGCAGATGGTATGAGAGGAGCCCAGATGCTTGAGATGGTTAGGGTAGGTGACCAAAAGCTTATTGGAGAAATCATCGAATTAGAAGGTGACACCGCAACTATCCAAGTATATGAAGAAACAGCCGGTATTCAACCGGGTGAAGTAGTAGAATGTACAGGAGGTCCTTTATCAGTAGAACTCGGTCCGGGTGTAATGAGTTCTATTTTTGATGGTATTCAAAGACCTTTAAGAATTATTAGAGAAGAATCTGGTGACTTCATTGCAAGAGGTATTGATGTAGACTCTGTAAACAAAGAGAAAAAATGGGAATTCAAACCTGTTGCTAAAGTTGGTGACAAAGTACAAGGTGGAGACGTTCTTGGTGAAGTTCAAGAAACTACTGCTGTTTTACACAAAATTTTAGTCCCTCCAACTATGGAAGGTGAAGTAACCAGTATTGCTGCTGAAGGTGAATATACTGTATTAGAAGATATTGCAGCAATTGATGGTGAAGCAGTTCAAATGCTTCAAAAATGGCCTGTAAAAAGAAGCCGTCCATATGTAAGAAAATTGGACCCAGATATACCATTAGTTACCGGTCAAAGAGCACAAGATACTTTCTTCTCTGTAGCTAAAGGGGGAGCAGCAGCTATTCCAGGTCCTTTCGGATCAGGTAAAACTGTTACCCAGCAACAATTAGCAAAATGGGCAGATGCAGATATCGTTGTTTACATTGGATGTGGAGAACGTGGAAACGAAATGACTGAGGTACTTACAGAGTTCCCATTCCTTGACGACCCTAAAACCGGAAACCCATTAATGGACAGAACTGTTCTTATTGCAAACACTTCAAACATGCCGGTAGCAGCTCGTGAAGCATGTGTATATACTGGTATTACTATTGCTGAATATTACCGTGACCAAGGTTACGATGTAGCACTTATGGCAGATTCAACCTCAAGATGGGCTGAAGCTATGAGGGAGATTTCAGGAAGATTAGAAGAAATGCCTGGGGAAGAAGGTTACCCAGCATACTTAGCATCCAGATTAGCACAGTTCTATGAAAGAGCAGGAAGGGTAGAAACTATTGGTACAGAATCACAAGTTGCTTCTATTTCAGTAGTTGGTGCAGTATCACCTCCTGGTGGGGACTTATCTGAACCAGTTACACAAAACACTTTACGTATCTGTAAAGTATTTTGGGCTTTAGATGCATCTCTTGCAGATAAACGTCACTTCCCTTCAATTGACTGGTTACAAAGTTATTCATTATATGTAGATAGTATTGAAGGCTGGTGGGCTGATAATGTGGCTGCTGACTGGAGAGCTACTCGTGATAAAGCTATGAGTCTTTTACAAAAAGAATCAGAACTTCAAGAAATTGTTCAATTAGTAGGTCCTGATGCTTTACCTGAAACTGACCAAGCTACATTAGAAACTACTCGTATGTTAAGAGAAGACTTCTTGCAACAAAATGCATTTGATGACGTAGATACATATTGTGCACCTGATAAACAATATAAAATGTTGAAAACTATTCTTCAATTCTACGATGAATCTCTTGCAGCAGTTAATAGAGGTGCTCCAATTGCAAATATTGTAGCTTTACCTGTAAAAGAAGAAATTGGTAAAATGAAATACATCCCACAAGATGAATTTGATGCTAAAATTGAAGAAATTCAATCAGCAATTACTAAACAATGCAGTGAGGCTTAAAAATGAATACAAATATTAAAACTAGAGAATATACTACTGTATCTGAAGTCTCAGGTCCTTTAATGGTTG